>NZ_CEWDFQ010000092.1:0-9973 GCF_982438285.1 Acetatifactor sp.
GGACAGAGCCTGCCCAAATCTATCTCCCAGCCCTTGAGTACGGGCCTTTTCCGAATTCCTTCCGCCGCATAATAGGGCAGATATTCTACCTCTGCCTGCGGCCTGGTTTCCAGCATATGCTTTAATATTTTCTCCATGCCATCCTCCGTCCAAAGCTTTTTCACACATCCTCTGTAAAATCCAGCGTCACGTCCCCTGCCTGTATCCTTCCGCTGCCCCAGTCGGACCGCAGCATGGGGGAAGCATATGTAGGGTAGGGAAATGCTTCCTGTTTTCCCTGGTAAAAGCGCTGTTTTTTACTCATGGCCAGTTCCCCGAACGCAAGGGTCATCCTGTCACTGTCAAAGCTTATTTTCTGTGGGCGGAGCGCTTCCTGAAACGCCTCCAGGGACGGATAATGCTCTTTTGTGTCCACAGTGCACACTATGGCATGCCTCCTTCCCATGCTCTTCCATTCTATGTCATGATACTTTTGGCTTCCCTCCTGAAAGCCGCAGAAGCTCCAGAGCATTCCGTATACCTCATCCCCCTTTTGAAACCACAGATATCTGCCCTCCACTTGAATTTTTAATTTTTTCAGTGGTATATGGGTGTGTATCATGGGAATTTCCTTTTCCGGTATATTGTAAAGAGCCATCGCCACATTTTTGTGGCAGTAAAAGCTTCCGCAGCCGCAGCCCAGGTCGCCGGTCCAGTATCCATGCTCCCTTCCCTCCGCTCCAAAGCTTCCCGGATGATGGGTAAAAATCCGCAAGTCGGTGCCTCCGCAAAGAGTAAGCTCCCACTCATGCTGCTGGTGATGGGCATACCAGGCCGCTTCACTTCCCTTGGGGTAGTCATCCTGCCAGTTTACCGCCCCGATCACATAATAAGGCGTCACATAAGTATATTTGTTGATGCTGCCCGGAACCTGGGGCAGCTGCCTCTGAGGAGTCTTGCAGGTAATTGAGTGCAGATGCTTGCTCTCATAGTTCTCCCAGCTTTCGGGTCTGCTAAGAACCATCTCATATATATAGTCCGGGGGACGGTAGCCGGAGGAGAGAAGCTCTATTGCTTCATAGCCATAGATTTCTTCTCCGAAATAATACTGGTAGACTCCGCACATGGGCGCATTTTTAAAATTCAATACCATTTTTTCATACACTCTCCCATGGGCTCCCCCGTAAAGCCCTTCCCTGGAGCAGTCCGCGATCATGTCCATAAGCAGCACGTCAACGCTCATTGCGGCATAGCGGCTTGTGCCCTCTTCCCCAAAATCAATCAGATTCAGCAAAGCCCCCAGGGATTCCGCGCCATATCCCAGCGAATCAAATTCCGCCCATCCTCTCCGGGCACGGAACCTGATAAAATCCCGGATGTATTTTCTGTCCTCAGAAAGGATTTCCTTTGCCGTTTTTTGGTATTGTTTAAAAAGAGCATCCTGATATCTAAAGGCATACAAATATCTGGCGGTTCGAAACAGCAGCATATGGTTTTCAGATTTGTATTTGCTTTCAAAATCTCTCTCCGTGAAAAAGGCATGGATAGCCTTTAGGGTCTTTTCACTGAGGCTCTCCCGGGCCAGGCACAGCGCCCGAATCAGCTTGCCCGCCGCAAAATCCGGCTCTCCCTGCGGGTCTCTCCCACTGGGATGGGGAAGCTCAAACCACTTTGCCACCCGGCAAAGCTGTTTATCTGCCTCCGATACCTTCTCTTTACAGTACAGGATTTTGGCAATGCTGCTTCCTCCGTAAACATCATTTTCCGGCTCCATTTCCACCAGCCGCCTGATCATTTCGTCACGATATTTTCTATTCATACTCCCGGCCCTCTTAAACCTGACAGCTTCTGCAGCTGAAGCATATTTTCCCGGTATGGAAAGGGGATGCCGCAGCATCCCCTTCTTCCTGCTTTCCTTTAACGAAAACGCGTTTATTGATTTGCCAGAAATTCATCCAGCTGCCTTTGGAACTCTGCAATTACCTCATCCATACCGGCCACTTTTAATTTTTCTATATATTCATTGTAGCAGGCTTCCCAGCCGTCTTCTCCCAGTACGCCCTGCAGCAAGGTATCTCTGTACTCGCTGGTCACCGCCTTGATCTGGTCTAATTGCACGGAAACGCTGTCCGTATCCGCCACAAATCCCACCAGATCGGAGGTGATGGTATTGTCGCCCTCGTTTACCTCCAGGGCAATGGCGCTGTTCTCATCAGATACAGCCTGATTCTTATAGGCGTAAAAGGTATTTCCGATGATCCATTTCATCGCGGCATAGGAGGTATCGATTCCGCCCTGGGTGCCGCTGTATTCAAGGGTCTCTATTCTGTCCGGATCATTTTCATCCCTTGTATAATGCACTCCCTCTATGCCAAATACCATCGTGTTATAGATTTCTTTGCCTTTTTCGGTGCCTGTAGTAAGGGCTTCAATAAATTTGATTGCCTCCTCAGGATGCTCGCAGGTGGAAGAAATGCCATTGCCGCCTGCTGCCCAGCTGTTCTGAATGTAATACTGCTGCTGTGTGGGAATTGCCACTACCTCAAAACCCCATTCGTTTTTATAGGTTTCCGCCACCGTCTCAGGATCTCCGATGGCGCCATTGTAGCTGAGAATCCAAGAGGTGGGATTCAGCATGTTTTCATATCGAAGCTCGGAGGCCTCAACGGTGAGCACATCCGGATGAATGATACCAGCGTCATACCACTGGGCGCTGAGCGCGCAAAGCTGCCTTGCCATATCGGTGGCATATTTATAGGTCACCTGGCCGCTGCCGGCTTCCACGATAAAGTCTCCTGAGACAACATCAAAATAGTCTCTGAAGTAAAAGCCCTGTGTTCCTGTTTCGAACAGCACTCTGCTTGGCAGAGAGGGAAGATATTTGCCGTCGCCCTCTCCTTCCCGGACCGCCATGAGATATTCCTCCATCACCGCCATCTTATCCTCATAGCTGCTGTCAGGATCCGTCAGCACGGAAACGATCTTGTCATAATCCCCATATTTATCCATATACTCCTTCGGGGTAAACAGATAGCCCATGTTACATGCCTGCTGATAATTGGGAACCATATAGATTTTGCCATCCACGCTGCCCATCTTCCACAGCCATTCCGGCAGCTCCGCTCTCAGCTCATCGCTGATGAGATCATCCAGCGGCATATAGCTTCCGTTTTCCACCTGCTCATAAAAGTCCAGGGAAACCGAATTCAAAATGTCGATCTGCTGGCCTGCAGACTGTGCCAGAGTCACATGCTCCTGGTACTCCGACGAAGTGGAGCAATTCAGATTGATTGTCACATGCTCCAGGCCCGGATATGTTTTAAGCAGCTCATTTACCCTCTGCTCCACCATTTCCGTGTCCTCCTGCTGCCCGTTTCCACGGTAATACCACTCCAGCGTAACCGGCTCCTTTGGTTCCGCCGCCTCCTCTGACGAAACAGGCAGCGCATCGCTTTCCTGGGCCTGGCTGCTTTCTGTGGTCTCCTGGCTGCCGCAGCCCGCCAGACCAAGGAGCATCACTGCCGCCATTAAGCCCGCCGCCCTTTTCATGGTTTTCTCTCTCATATTTCTTCCTCCTTTAATATGATAAAAAATATTACCTTACCCCTTCACTCCTCCCAGCGTCATTCCTTTCGCAAAATATTTCTGGAAGAAAGGGAAAATAAGCAAAACCGGTCCCGCTGCCACCAGCGCCATGGCATAGCGGAAGCTCTCTGTGGGGAATACCTCTCCGCCCATCAGCGATCCTGCGTCCGCCAGCTGCCGCAGGTATTCCGCCTCATTTAAAATTCTCTGCAGAAGATATTGCAGGGAATAAAGATTGGGATCACGAATATACAGCATGGACGTCATCCAGTCGTTCCATTTATCTACTAGGAACAAAAATCCGATGGACGCAAGCACCGGCTTGCTCAGGGGCATTACAATGCGGAAACAAATAAACAATTCCGTGGCTCCGTCCACCTTTGCCGCTTCTATCAGCTCATAGGGAATGGAACGATAATTGGTCCGTATGATCATCACACTGTACGCAGATACCAGTCCCGGCAATATATATACCAGCAGATTGTCGTTTAGGTGCAGATAGCGGACGATCAATAAATAGGACGGCACCATTCCTCCCGAAAACAGCATGGTAAAAAAAACAAAGAAGCTTAAAATACTTTTGAACCGGTAATTAGGTCTGGCCAGGGGGTATGCCAAAAGTCCCATCACGAGCACGGCCAGGGCCGTGGAAATCGTTGTGAAGATAATGTTCACCTCATAGGACCTGAGAATCTGGCTCGGATTCCGAAATACCAGCTCATAGGACTCCAGGGAAAAAACTCTGGGTATCAGAGAATATCCTGCTATGGCAAGGGATTTTTCATCCGAAAAAGATATAGAAATACACAACAGGAAGGGAACAATATAGCATATGGCAAAAATGATAAATATAGCGTTTAGTATAACCTGGCCCCAGGCTATTTTCTTTTTTCTCATGCTGCTACCTCCGTCAAAACAGGCTGTTTTCCGGGCTTATTTTTCTGACTATCGTATTGGTGAGTATTACCATAATAAATCCGGCAACGGACTGAAACAGACCTACGGCAGTGGACTTTGCCATGGACCCGGCTTTCAGTGCCCGGTAAACATAGGTGTTGATAATATCCGTAGCAGGATACAAAAGCCCCTGATCCTTGGGCACCTGGTAAAACAATCCAAAATCCCCCGAAAACATATGGCCGATATTCAAAATCGTGGAAATCACCATTGTGGGAATCAAATGGGGTATCATAATATGGATGATCTGCTGGAGCTTGTTTGCCCCGTCTAAGGTGGAGGCCTCTAAAAGTCCCTCATCCAGCCCCATCAGCGCCGAATAATAGATGACGCTGCTCATCCCTACCGTCCTCCATACCTGCACCAGCAGGAGAATTACAGGCCAGTATTCCGGAACCGAATACCACTGCACCTTCTCTCCGCCGAATGCCTGAATAATGGTATTTGCAATACCATAGGAGGGGTTCAAAATTGTGTAGGTCAAAAAGGATATGATTACCACGGACAGAAATTTCGGCAGGATCATCACTGTGTTGTAAAATTTCAGCGCCTTTCTGGAACGCAGACTGTAAAACATCAGCGCAAGACCCACGCTGGCAAAAAGTCCTACTACGATAAAAAGAATACTGTACCCCAGCGTATTTCTGATAACTCTGGCCGCGTCCTGGGAGGTAAAGAAAAATTTGAAATTTTCCAGCCCGCACCATTCACTTCCCAGAATTCCCTTTAACGGCTTATAATCCTTAAAAGCGATTATGATTCCCGCCATGGGCAGATAATTAAAGATAAACAAAAGTACAATTCCGGGAAGCGCCAGCATTGTCAGACTTATGCTTTCTTTGTATGTAACCTTGCTGATTTTACTTCGTTTCAATCTGACTCCTTTCCGAAGCTCTCCATGACTTCTTTCCTGATAAATTTATTATAAAAAGGGAAAAAAGCAATTTAAAGTATCGTTTTCTGATATAAGCACCGTTTTCGCTCGCATTGTTTGTTTTTGGATAAATCGTATGGTATACTATAACTCAGCAAGGGGAATTGTTGGATAAAATGGAACAACTTGAAATGGAGATTTTTATGAATAAAATCATGATCGTGGATGATGAACCTATGACCCGGTCCCACATCCAGCAGTTTTTACAGATGAAGTTTCCCTCCTATGAGATCACCGGAGTCTATGGGAATGGCGCGGAGGCTTTTGATGCTTTTAGGAAAAATCCGGCCGACATTGTCATAACAGATATCCGCATGCCTGTCATGGACGGCCTGGAGCTGATTCAAAAGCTCCAGGAGCTTTCTACGTTTTTTGTTCCTATCATTATCAGCGGATACAGTGAATTTACCTATGCCAAAACAGCCATGCATCTGGGCGTTATTCATTATCTGCTGAAGCCCTTGGATTTTGCGGAACTCACACAAAGCCTGGAGGCGGCTTCCTCCAAGCTTCATCAAAATCAGATGCTTCACGATCACACCTCCTCTCTGCTGGAAGATCAGGAGCTGTTTTTTGCGGATTTGATCAGCGGGCTTTTTGCCGATCCCCAAAAGCTGGCCGCCGCCTTTCATAGGCTTGACTTTTCCTTTTCTCTCTCCGAGAGCTGCGGCGTGTATCTGAGGCTTTCTCTGATAAATCCTTCCGAGCCTTACTGTTATGAACGGGAAACCCTGGAGACCGCATTTACCAATCTGATCCATATGCTTCTGCGTCCCAAATGCGTCAGCACGATTTTCCGCACCAGAAAATCCTATGATATTCTGATCATTCATCCTGACGCCGCCGTGACAGACAATTCCCTGCAGGAGCTGTGTGCTGAAGCAAAGTCTCTTTTAAAGCTTGATATTTCGGTTTCGCTTCTATTCTCCTTTCAGCATTTGGAGCAGCTGACCTCCTCCTTAAAGGAGTCTCTCCCCCGTTCCGGGCAGGCATTTAAGCCCCATGAAGCCCATACCCTGCCCAGCGGGGAAAACGCCTCCTATACAAGGCCTGAGCCTTCAAGCGCTCAGGAAAGCATACGCCTTGCCATTTCCTATATCAAGGAGCATTACAGCGAGGATTTCACCTGCCAGGAGCTTGCCTCCAAGGTGTATATGTCCAGTGCACATTTCAGCCGCTGCTTTAAGCAGGAAACCGGCGTTAGCTTTCTGGATTATCTCACGGAGGTACGCATGCAGAAAGCGCTTCTTTTGCTGAACACCAATATCAAGGTTCAGGATATCGGCAAAATGGTAGGGTATCCCAGCAAAAACCGGTTTTTTATCAATTTCAGAAACTATACCTCCTATACGCCCACCGAGTACCGGAGAAAAGTATTAAAAATCATGAATTAGAGGAATGAACATGAATACCATCCGAAAATACGCCCTCCACAAATCCTTCTTTAAATATTTTTTTATTCTGCTTTCCTTTATCACCATTTTGTTCCTGGCCTTCGCTTTCTATACCTATGGCAGCTCCAGGAAAGCCTTGCAGCATGAATTTCTTACCTACAGCCAGCAGCAGACAGTCCGGGTGGCCAGGGACGTGGACGACTATATGCTGAGCATGCGCTACATTATGGCTACCCTTTACAATAATTCCATCGTCCGGACCTTCTTTACCATGGAAAGCCCTGATCTTTTGATTGACAGCGGCTCTCAGCGCATTTTGCAGCAGCTCAATACCTATAAAAACAGTTATACCTCGCTGGATTCTATTTACCTTTATTCCCATGCTTTCCAGAAGATCGCCACCAGCGAGTTTTCCGTATATAACGCGTCCATGTACAGCGATGTTAATTGGATGGAGCAGATTGCTCCTACCGAAAAGCCTTATCTGCTTTTTCCCCGCAGAAAAAACGGGCATTACCCTTATCTGGTCTGTCTGGCAAAGCCTATGGAAAGCGGTTCCGGCCTTGATTATATTATACTGAATCTGGATTTTTCCAAGCTTTCTACCCTCTCCTCCTTTGCGGAACTGGAATCACAGCATATTTACATTGTCACCGACGATGGAAGCATCCTTTTCCGCAATGGGCAAAAGGACGTTTATGAACCTCTCTCCACCATACCGGAGCTTTCTCACTTTGCCGCTGAGGAAACGCAAAAGCAGGAATTCGTCAATGCCAGTATGCCCTATATTTATACTCAGTATCATTCTGAAGAATATCCATGGAGCTATGTTCTGATTACCGACATGAGCGACTACACCTCAAGGCTTACGGGAACCAGGTCTCTGCTCCTTACCTTTTCCTTCTGCCTTTTTATCCTTTCCCTGGTGCTGATTTTCTTTTTCGTGTTCCGCTCCACCAAGCCCATCCGCTCCATTATGCAGTTTTTGGAGGACCCGGGAACTGTCTCCCTCAATGAAATCGGCAATGCGGAAAGCAAGGAAATCATCCGTAAGATCATGGCTTATATCCAGAAAAGCCAGTCCCTCTCCCAAGAACTCCAAAAGCAGTTAAAGCTCTTAAACGATGCAAAATTTCTGGCGCTGCAGTCCCAGATCAACCCTCACTTCCTGTTCAACACGCTGAATATGATCCATATGACTGAGATCGACTCTCTGGGCTATGAACATGAAGTGCCCCAGATTACCTTAAGCCTCAGCAAGCTTTTGCAATATGCTCTGGAATCTACGGATCTGGTGTCCTTAAGCACAGAATTTTACTACGCCCAGCTTTTCGTAGATATCCTGTCCAAACGCTATCAGGACAGAATTCAGTTTAAGCTTACGCTGCGCCCGGAAGCGGAGGAGGTTCTTGTTCCAAAGCTGATTATTCAGCCCCTGATTGAAAACGCTGTTTTTCATGGTCTTTCGGGACGCTGTGACGGGGAAAGCTGCGTAAAAGTCACGGCTGTTATAAAACAGGGACAATGCCTTCTGACCGTAGAGGATAACGGCATCGGCATGTCGGAAGAAAAGCTGAAAGAACTAAGAGAAAGGATTGCTGACACGGAAAATACTTCCACGCATTCCATCGGTCTGCACAATGTGAACCTCCGTATGTATCTGCTGTATGGGGATGCCTTTCATCTGGGCATTCGCAGCGCACCCATGGAGGGAACCATTATCCAGCTGGATTTCCCCGCTTCGGAGTAACAGTCCTTTAACTGTTACTCCGCTTTCCGTATGTCAGCCTTCGTTTACTGCCTGGAAAATATAAAACTTCAAGTAATAGGACTGGTCCGCCGCCCACAGGATGGGGTGATCGCAGGCCTGGGTGCGGAATTCCACCTGGCGCAGCCTTTTTCTTGCGCCTGCTGCGGCCTCCTTAATGGTTTTGGCAAACAGCTCCGGCTCCATAAAGTGAGAACAGGAGCAGGTCGCCAGAAAGCCGCCGTCCCGCACCAGCTTAAGCCCACGGAGATTGATTTCACGATATCCCTTCACCGCATTTTTGACGGAATTGCGGGATTTGGTGAAAGCGGGCGGGTCCAGGATCACCATGTCAAAGCGCTCTCCCTGTTCCTCCAGCTTGGGAAGCAGCTCAAACACATCCGCGCAGACAAACTGCACCTTATCCTCCAGATGGTTCAGCCTGGCGTTTTCCCGGGCCTGCTCCACCGCAAGAAGGGACGCATCCACTCCCAGCACGCTTTCCGCCCCCGCTATCCCGGCGTTTAAGGCGAAGGAACCCGTATGGGTAAAGCAGTCCAGCACCTTTTTCCCCCTGCTCAGACGCTGTATGGCCGCCCGGTTATTCTTCTGATCCAGGAAAAATCCGGTTTTTTGTCCTTCCTCTACGTCCACTATATATTTGACGCCGTTTTCACAGATTTCTACCTTGGTGTCAAAGGGCTCTCCTATAAAGCCTTTGTAACGCTCCATTCCCTCCTGAAGCCTCACCTTTGCGTCGCTGCGCTCATATACGCCCCGGATACAAATACCGTCCTCGGCCAATATTTTTTTGAGAGCCTCTACGATCACAGGCTTCCATCTGTCAATCCCCAGAGCCAGAGATTCCACCACCAGCACATCTGAAAACTTGTCCACCACAATCCCGGGCAGAAAATCCGCCTCTCCAAAAATCAGGCGGCAGCTTCCCGTATCGATGGTCTGCTTCCGGTACTCCCAGGCGTTTCGGACACGCTTTTCCATAAAGGCTTCATCGATTACAGCCTCCTTCTTTCGAGATAACAGTCGGACTGCGATCTTTGATTTCGTGTTCAAAAATCCCCAGCCCAAAAAGAAACCGTCAAAATCATGTACTGCCACAACGTCTCCATTTTCAAAGCTTCCCAGGATGGTGTCGATCTCGTTATCGTACACCCACATTCCCCCGGCCTTCAGCGTGCGCCCCTGGCCCTTTTTCAAAGTCACTATGGTCTGATTCATCCTTTTCTCCCCATCTGATTTCTGTGTTTTTAGCTCCTTTCATTATACTATTCCTTCCCGTCATTTTACAATACGCTTCTTACCTTGAGTTTCCGCAGAATTATCTCCACCAGGCAAATCTGCTGTATCCTGTTATCC
>NZ_CEWDFQ010000093.1:0-9941 GCF_982438285.1 Acetatifactor sp.
GTGGTCTTGATCGCCGCCGGAATCTTCTCCGTTGCATACGAAATGCTCACCAGCAAAGAAAATGCGTTTTATGCAGTGATGCTGAACGCCTCGGAATTGGAAACAGCAGCTGATTTTAACCAGGGTTTTTACGAATATGCGGGGCTTGATCTGGAAGAGTACGACGCTTATTTTGACACCTCCATCCGCATTACCACCGATTCGGATATCATAGACGATGTGACCATGACCTCCACCCAAAAGCTTGCTGTGTATCTTGCAGCGGCAGAGCTTGACGTAATGGTGACGGACAGCGGTTCCATCAGGCAATATGCCAACAGCAGCGTGTTTTATGATCTGCGGGAGATTCTCTCCGAAGAACAGATTGCAGCCTATGAGCCTTATTTCTATTATGTGGATATGGCTATCGTGCGCGAAATTGAAGCGGCCCAGAACAATCTGGACGATACCTATGAGCCGGATTACCCCGATCCTGCAAAGCCTGAAGAAATGGAGGAGCCTGTTCCCGTGGCCATCTATGTGGATAATGCGGCGCTGCTGGAAAGCTATTATTTCCGCGGCGAGGGTGTGGTAGTCAGCGTATACGCCAACACCACTCATCTCGACACGGCGGTTCGTTTTATTGATTATCTGTTTGAAGAATAATTTTTTGTCTCAGGGTTTCAGCAGCTCCCGCAGAAGCTGGTTTACGGCTGCGGGGTCTGCCTTGCCCTTCATGGCCTTCATGGTCTGCCCCATCAAGAAGCCCAGAGCCTTTTCTTTCCCGCTTCTATAATCCTCCACAGACTTGGTATTCTGTGCAATGACCTCCTCCACGGTTTTCCTTAAGGCATTCTCATCGTTAACCATCTTTAAGCCCTTTTCCTCCACATACTGCTTCGGGTCCACATCTGATGCAAACATCGCTTCAAAGACGTCCTTGGCCACAGAGGAATTGATCACCTTGTTTTCCGTCAGTTCAATAAGTGCTGCCAGATGCCTGGGCGAAAAAGTGATGTCCTCCGGCTCCATTTCCTTCTCCTTTAAAAGCCGCAGCGTCTCCCCCAGCAGCCAGTTGGAAATCTTCTTCGGCTGCGCCCCAAGGGCCGCCGTCTCCTCAAAGATATCCGCCATAGCCTTAGAATTGGTAAGCATCCGGATATCATAGTCAGGAAGGGAAAATTCCTCCTTGTAGCGAAGGCGCTTTTTTGCCGGAAGCTCCGGCTGCTTTGCCCGAATCTGCGCAAGCCACTCTTCGCTGATGTGAAGGGGCGTAAGGTCCGGGTCCGGGAAATAGCGGTAATCCTGTGCATCCTCCTTGGAGCGCATGGGATAGGACTCTCCTTTTTCATCATCCCAGCGTCTGGTCTCCTGCACCACCTGCTCTCCCGCCTCCAAAAGGTCAATCTGCCGCTCCCTCTCCCCGTCGATGGCACGGGCAATGGCGCTGAAGGAATTTAAGTTTTTCATCTCCGTGCGGGTGCCGAAAGCTTCACTTCCCGCCTCTCTCACGGAAAGATTCACATCCGCTCTCATAGACCCCTCCTGCAGCTTACAGTCGGAGGCTCCCAGATATTGAATGATCAGGCGAAGCTCCTCCAGATAGGCGATCACCTCCTGTGCGCTTTGCATATCCGGTTCAGATACAATTTCAATCAACGGGACGCCGGAACGGTTGTAGTCCACTAGAGAGCAGTCCTCCCACTCGTCATGAATCAGCTTTCCCGCATCCTCCTCCATGTGAATTTCATGTATCCTGATCTTTTTTGTGACGGTCTTTTCCTTTTCCGGAACCGAAATCTCTATCCATCCGTCTCTGCAGATAGGCAGATAGAGCTGGGATATCTGATAATTCTGAGGATTGTCCGGATAAAAATAATTTTTTCTGTCAAACCGGCAGTCCCTTGTAATCTGGCAGTTTGCTGCCATCCCCACTGCCGCAGCATATTCCACCACCTGTCTGTTTAACACCGGCAAAGCTCCCGGCATTCCCGTGCACACAGGGCAGGTATGGGTGTTGGGAGCGCCGCCGAAGGCCGTAGAACAGGCGCAGAAAATCTTTGTTTTTGTTGCCAGCTCCACATGCACCTCAAGGCCGATCACTGTTTCATATTGCTTTGCCATATCAGTTTCCCTCCTGTTTTGCTGTTTGTTCATAGGTATAAGCCGCCCGGATAAGGGTCTTTTCCTGAAAGCAGTCCCCGATCAGCTGCAGGCCAATGGGAAGCCCCTTGTCATCTCTGCCGCAGGGAACGCTGATGCCGGGCAGTCCGGCCAGATTCACTGCAATGGTGTAGATATCCCCCAGATACATTTTGATGGGATCGGCCAGGCTCTCCCCCAGCTTGGGAGCTGTGGTGGGCGCTGTGGGCCCCAGAATCAGATCATATTTGGCAAAAGCCGCATCAAAGGCTTTTTTGATCAGGGCCTTTACCCGCAGCGCTTTCAGATAATAAGCGTCATAGTAGCCGGAGCTTAACACAAAGGAGCCCAGAAGAATTCTACGCTTCACCTCCGGGCCAAAGCCCTCCGATCTGGTCTTTTTATACATGGCATGGAGCTCCTCGGCATCCGCCCGGTAGCCATACTTTACGCCGTCAAACCGCTCCAGGTTGGAGCTTGCCTCCGCCGCGGCTATGGTATAGTAAGCGGGAATGGCATATTCCACAAGGCTTAGGTCAAACTCCTCCAAAAGGGCGCCCTTTGCTTCAAGCACCCTGGCCGCCTTTAACACGGCCGCCTTCACCTGAGGATCCAGCCCTTCCCCAAAATAGTCCCGGGGAATACCGATACGCATTCCCTGCACATCCTCCAAAAGAGCTGCGCTAAAATCTGTGTCCCCTCTCTCCATGGAGGTGGAATCCTTTGGGTCATGGGAGGAGATGGTCTCCAGCACAGCGGCACAGTCCGTCACATCCTTCGTCAAGGGTCCGATCTGGTCCAGGGAGGAGCCGTAAGCAATGAGGCCATACCGGGAAACTGTTCCGTAGGTAGGCTTCATGCCCACCACACCGCAGTAGGAGGCTGGCTGCCTGATGGAGCCTCCGGTATCAGACCCCAGAGCCGCAAAGCACTCTCCTGCCGCCACTGCTGCTGCGGAGCCTCCCGAGGAGCCGCCCGGCACATGGGCGGGATTGCTGGGATTTCTGGTGACCCCAAAATAGGAGGTCTCCGTGGTGCTTCCCATGGCAAATTCATCCATATTTGTCTTTCCTATAATGACAGCCCCCGCCTGCTTCAGCTTAAGTATAGCCTCCGCGTCAAATACCGGCACAAAATTCTGCAATATCTTAGAAGAACAGGTAGTGGGAATCCCCTCCGTACAGATATTGTCCTTTATGGCAAAGGGCACGCCCGCTAAAGGCCCCGTAAGCTCTCCGGCCTCTATTTTTTTCTGTACCGCAGCCGCCCTCTCAAAGGCCTTTTCCTTTTCCAGCGTGACATAGCAGTGATACAGCTCCTCCGATTCCTCTATCTGGGCAAAAACCGCCTCCAGCGCCTGCACTGCAGTGAGCCTGCCCTCCTTTATGGCCTTTCCCAGGCTCGTGGCCGTATATGTCAAACTATCCATAGAGTCCTCCTTCATTTAATCAAAGGTTCTTGGCACCGCAAACATATTGTCCTTCTGCTCCGGCGCGTTCTTTAACAGCTTTTCACTCTCATCCCCATTTACCACCACATCCTCCCGAAATACATTCCTCACGGGAAACAGGTGGCACAAGGGCTCCACCTGGCTGGTGTCCAGCTCGTTCAGCTGGTCAATATAATCCAGCATCCTTCCCATATCTTTCTTTGCCTGTTCTTTTTCTTCGCCGGACAGCTCCAGCTTCGCCAAAGCTGCCGCATACTCTATGGTTTTATCGCTGATCTCATTTGCCATATCCGCTATCCTCCCATTATCAGTCTCTGATTCTGATATGTGTCTCTCTAAGCTGCTGCTCCGTCACCTCCGAAGGCGCCTGGCACATAAGGTCCTGGGCATTTCCATTCATAGGGAAGGCAATTACCTCCCTGATGTTCTCCTCTCCCCGAAGCAGCATCAGCATTCTGTCCACTCCGGGAGCCATGCCTGCATGGGGAGGCGCTCCAAACTGAAATGCCTGATACAGCGCGCCAAATTTGCTCTTTAAGGTCTCCTCATCATATCCCGCTATGGCAAAGGCTTTTTTCATGATCTCAATGTCATGGTTTCTCA
Source organism: Acetatifactor sp. (assembly GCF_982438285.1). NCBI lineage: Bacteria > Bacillati > Bacillota > Clostridia > Lachnospirales > Lachnospiraceae > Acetatifactor > Acetatifactor sp. Next base: position 4,175 of record NZ_CEWDFQ010000093.1, read on the forward strand.
CCGCCCCGGAGGACAGCTCCACTCCATTGCACACAATGTCATACTGATAGGCTAAAACCTCCAGCGGATCCTCCTTTTCCAGGGCCTCCAATCCTCCCTGAGGCATGGAAAAGGGATTGTGGGTAAAGCCAATCTTTCTTGTCTCAGGGTCCTTCTCAAACATGGGGAAGTCGTTTACATAGCAGAAACGGTATGCGTCCTTTTCGCAAAGCTCCAGCTTTTCCCCCAGCTCATTCCGAATCCTGCCCGCATAATAGTTTGCCCTTGCCTCCTTATCCGCAATAAAGAAAATCGTATCTCCCGCTTTTAAGTCCGCAAGCGCGCGAAGCTCTCCTTTCAGCTCCTCGGGGATAAACTTATCGATGGGCCCTTTGTAGGACAAATCCTCTTCCACCTCCAGATAGCCCAGGCCTCCCATTCCAAGAGAGGTGGCAAAGGAAAGCAGCTTTTCGTGAAAGCCCTTGGACATATCCGCATGGACCTTGATCCCCCGCACGGTTCTTCCCAAAAAGGGCTTAAAGGTGCATTTCTGGAAAAACTCCGTCAAATCCATGATCCGCAGAGGATTTCTAAGGTCCGGCTTGTCAGTTCCAAACTCCAGCATGGCCTGTTTATAGCTGATCACCGGGAAAGGAGCCTTCGTGATCCTGCTTCCCTGGGGCGCAAATTTTTCAAAGGTTTCCGAAAGCACCTCTTCTCCCACCCGGAACACATCCTCCTGGGTGGCGAAGCTCATCTCAAAGTCAAGCTGGTAAAATTCTCCGGGGGAGCGGTCTGCTCTGGCATCCTCATCCCGAAAGCAGGGTGCGATCTGAAAATATTTGTCAAAGCCCGCCGTCATCAAAAGCTGCTTATACTGCTGGGGAGCCTGGGGAAGCGCATAAAATTTTCCCTTAAATTTCCTGGAGGGCACAATATAGTCCCTGGCTCCCTCGGGGGAGGACGCGCAGAGTATGGGGGTCTGTATCTCAAGGAATCCCAGCCGCGTCATCTTTTCCCGCAAAAAGCTGATCACCCTGGAACGGAACATAATATTTTCCTTTACTTTAGCATTTCTCAAATCCAGATAGCGGTACTTCAGACGCACATCCTCTCTGATCTCTCTGGAGGTCATGATCTCAAAGGGAAGCTGCTTATAGACCTTTCCCAAAACCTGTATCCGGGCCGCCTCCAGCTCGATGGTGCCCGTAGGGAGCTTGGGGTTATAGGTCTCCGCGTCTCTTTTTTCCACCTTTCCTGCAATGGACAGGCACATTTCCTTTGTGATTCCCTTAAGCAGCTGGGGCTGCCGGATCACCACCTGGAGCACGCCGTACATATCCCTCAGATCAATAAAAGATACACCGCCGTGATCCCGGATGTTTTCCACCCATCCCGCCATCTGAAGCTCCTGCCCGATGTGCTGTTCTCCGATTTCTCCTATAGTCAGATCTCTGTACATAAGTTCCCTCCTGATTTTAGTTTCTAAAAAAGCTGCAGATGCTTTTTTTGTGCCAGATATTCCGGGATAAAAAAATCCCGGAATACAAAAACGTATTCCGGGACGGATAATCTCTTACCCGCGGTACCACCCGCATTGACAAACCGCATCCTCTAACAAGAATGTTGCCCGGTCTGCCCTCTCTTACACTTAACGCGTGTTACGTGCTGCCCTAGCAGACATCCGCCGCTTTTGTCCCAGCGTCTTTGTCCATTCAGGCAGCCTGCTCCAGAGTGTTCCCTTCACCGGTTCCCACAAACGGCGCTCTCAGTCGGTGACGCCGTATTCCTGTTGCTTTTCCCAGCAAGAGTCTCCTTCAAGGCATTTTTCTGATTTGTGTGAAATGGTATCACACTCTCTGCTATTTTGCAAGATAGAATTTCCGAAATAGAGAAAAATATTCTCAAGCTTTTTCTTCCGGAAAAACAAAAAGACAGAATACTCCCTTGGTCACTCGCCATTGAGTATTCTGTCGTTTTATTTAGCATATGACGGAAACGAGGAAATGTCAAGCACTTTTTTCCTCTCATCCTTCTTCGTTAGTCGCAGGCAGCCCGGAACTGACTCCAGATTTCCGCGTGGAGATCCTCCGCCTCCTGAGAAATATTCTGCACAATCTCTCCTTCCGCCGCATCCTCAGGAAGTACAATAAATTCCTTCATCTCATCAGAAATGTATTCCTCGGCCGCTTTGTTGGTGCAATAATAGCCAATGTATTCAAAGCAGGCCGCCGCATTTTCCGGACGGTTAATATAATCGATAAAGGCGTACGCCGCATCGGGATTCGGTGCGTCCGAAGGGATGAAGCCTGCCATAATCCCAAAGCCCAAGCCCTCCTGGGGATATACCACCTCAAGGTCTTCTCTGGCATTTAACGCCGCATAAACCTGAGAGGTATATAAAAAGGCCGCCGCCACCTCTCCGCTTACAATAAAATCCTGGGTATTGCTGTCGTTGATCACACGGATATTAGGCGCAAGAGCAAGGAGCTTCTCTCCTGCCTGGCGGATCACATCCAGATCCTCCGTGTTGAAGGATTCTCCCATGGTCTTTAAGGCAATGCCGTTGATCACGCGGTAATTGGCGATGATAGCCACATTGTCCTCCAGGGAGGGATCCCACAAATCCTCATAGCTTGTAATTTCCACATTTGTCAGGGACGGATCGTACACAATCAAAGGAATGCCAGCCCCGTAGGGAACCGTATATTCATTTTCGGGGTCATAAAACTGGGACATAAACACAGGATTCAGATTGTCATAATTTTCAAGCCTTGTGGTGTCCAGCTTCTGCGCCAGTCCTTCCGCAATCACAAGCTCCAGAATATAGTCGTCCGCAATCACAAAATCATAATCGCCGCCCTGAGTTTCCTCAAGCTTTGCCAGCATATCCTCATCGTAATCAAAGTTGGAATAGTTGATGCGCACTCCCGTTTCTTCCTCAAAGCCTCTGAGGATTTCCTGGGGGAACATGCCGTCCCAGGTATAGAGGTTCATCTCCCCGCCGATGTAGTTTACCGCCGCGTTCTGTCTGGATTCCTCCGCCAGCGTATCCGTGCCGCCATCGGATGCGTTGTTTCCTCCTGCACAGCCTGCAAGAGACATGATAAGGGTTGTCAATGTCACCAAAAGTGCGATTTTCTTTTTCATAATTGTCCTCTCTTCCTTACTTCTTTCTTTTCCCTCTGCCCACAAGAGCCGCTCCCGCAAGCAAAAGAATGGTAACGCCCAGCATGAGAGTTGCCAAAGCGTTGATTTCAGGCGTCACGCCCGTTTTCAGTTTTGTATATATTTTTACAGGAAGGGTGTTCACTGTAGGGCCTGTCAGAAAAATGCTGATCACCACATCGTCGAAGGACATGGCAAAGGACAGCATTACCCCGGACCAGATAGCCGGGGCGATCAAGGGCAGCGTCACGTCAAAAAACACGCGCCAGCCAGAGGCCCCCAGGTCAAGGGCCGCCTCCTCCAGAGATTTGTCCATTCCCACCAGCCTGGCCTTTACCGTGGAATACACATACGGGATACAGAAGGTAGTATGCGCAATCACCAGAGTGACCATACCAAAGGGCAGCCCCATCAGGGAAAAAACAGACAAAAACACCATCCCTAAAATAATCTCCGGTATCATGATGGGGAGCATGGAAAAGTATGCCACCGCATCGTTTAACCGGCTCTTTTTCCGATACATTCCAAGAGCCCCCATGGTTCCGATCACCACAGCCCCCAGACAGCTTAAGGCCGCCAGAATCAGACTGTTTCGCAGCGCCTCCCAGATATCCCGGTCCTGAAAAAGCTCCACATACCATTTCAGGGAAAAGCCCTCCCATATGGAAGAAATTTTCGAGGCATTAAAGGAATAAACCACTGTGAGCAAAATGGGAATGTAGGTGATAACCGTAATGACTCCCACATAGATAAAAGGCCATTTTTTTGTTTTCACAAAAGTCCCTCCAATTGTTCCGCTCCCGTAAGCCTGCGGTACAGCCGTATCATCAGGGAGGTTAAAATCATAAGCACCGCCGCCAAAGCCGCCGCAAAGGGCAGATTTCTCCCCTTAGTAGCCTGTTCCTGAATCATGCTGCCCACCAAAACGATCTTGTTTCCTCCCAGGATATCCGCAATAAAGAAAAGTCCCATGGACGGAATAAAGGACAGCACCACTCCGGACAAAAGTCCCGGCAGCGTCAGCTTAAAGCTCACCGTCCAAAAGGCCCGAAAAGAGGAGGCCCCCAAGTCTCTGGCTGCCTCCACCAAAGTAAAGTCCAGCTTTTCCGCACTGGAGTAAACCGACAGAATCATAAAGGGAAGCAGTGCATAAATCATACCCACCACCACCGCCGGATAGGTGTAAAGCAGCTTTAAGGGCTCATCTGTAATATGCAGCCCCATCAGCACCTTATCCAAAACGCCGTTGCTGCGAAATACAATAATCCAGCCATACAGACGGATCAGGGCGCTGGTCCAGAAGGGTATCATGAGAAGCAGCATCATTCTCTTTTTCCAGACCGCGTTCATTCTCGCCATAAAGTAGCCATAAGGGTACCCGATCAATACAATCAGTCCCGTGGACAAAAATGCCAGCTTTAAGGATTCTACAAAAGTGTTTAAGTAAAGCGGCTCCAAAATTCGCTTATAATTATCCAGAGTGAAGTTAAAATCCACTCCCCAGACTTCGGCACGGCTCAAAAAGCTTAACAAGAACATGTACAAAATTGGCAGCGCCACAAAAAGTATGGTAAAAAGATAAATAGGAGCCAGCAAAAGCCAGTTGCCTTTTTTCTTCATGTGATCCTCCCTTACTGTCCGTCATCGATCACCGGCACGGCATGCTCTGGCAGCCAGCCGATCTTTATCCTGCTGCCCACCTGAATGTCCGCATCGATGCCAAAACGGCTGGCAGTAATTTTCTGGCCGTCCGAAAGGGTGAATAAAATCCTCAGGTGTCCTCCCGCAAAGGATTTTTCCGACACCACAGCCTCATGGACACAGGGGCCTTCCCCCTCCAGAAGCACATTTTCCGTCCGGATGGCAAAGGTTTCTGCTCCCTTCCGGAAAATATTGGCATTTCCCACAAAATCCGCCACATAGCTTGTGCGGGGGCGGTAATAAATCTCGTTGGGAGTCCCCACCTGCTCCAGCACGCCCTGGTTCATCACGGCAATCCGGTCGGACATGTTGATGGCTTCCTCCTGATCGTGGGTGATGTAGATGAAGGTAAGCCCAAGCTTTTTCTGAAGCCGCTTCAGCTCCAGCTGCATCTGCCTGCGCAGCTTTAAGTCCAGGGCTCCCAGGGGCTCGTCTAAGAGAAGCACCCGGGGCTCGTTGATCACCGCTCTGGCGATGGCGATACGCTGCCTCTGGCCGCCGGAAAGCTGATCCGGCATACGCTTTCCATATTCCTCCAGCTGCACCAGCTTTAACATTTCCTTTACCCGCCTGGCAATTTCCGCCTTGGGCACTTTTTTGATTTTCAGACCGTAGCCCACATTATCCTCCACGTTCATGTGAGGAAACAGGGCATAATTTTGAAACACCGTATTTACATTTCGCTTATTGGGCTCAAGGCTGGTGATATCCTGTCCCTCCAGGATGACCCTTCCCTGATCCGGCGCTTCCAGCCCTGCAATGATGCGCAGCGTGGTGGTCTTTCCACATCCCGAGGAGCCTAGAAGCGTGATAAACTCTGCCCTGTGGATGTCAAGATTCACCCCGTTAAGAACTCCGGTGCCATCAAATTTCTTGTGTAAATTCTGTAATTGTAAGATAATGTCGTTCATATTTCCTC
>NZ_CEWDFQ010000094.1:0-9908 GCF_982438285.1 Acetatifactor sp.
TAAAAATTGGCAGGAGAGACAGTGTCGCCATGGCAAACATAGCCCCCCAGTCCGAGCCCGAGGTGGGATCGGAAAACAGCTTCAAGGCAAGACTCACCGGGTATTTGCTGGGTCTGTTTAAATATAACAGTGCTGCCAGAAAGTCGTCCCAGCGCCACATAAAGGAAAAAATTGCGCTTGTGACAATGGAGGACTTAATCAGGGGCAGGATAATCCGTACAAAAATCTGCACGGTTCCAGCGCCGTCAATTCTGGCCGCCTCGTCCAGCTCTATGGGAATCCCCTTGATAAACTGCACATTCAAAAATACGAAAAAGCCCTGGGCGCAGTATTGGGGAACAATTAAAGGCAGGTAGGTTCCCACCCATCCAAGCTGGTTGAACAGAATATACTGGGGAATCATAATTACCTGAAAGGGAATCATCATGGACAGCAGCACACAGCCAAACCAGAATTTCTTAAAAGGAAAACTGCACCGTGCAAATCCAAAGCCCACCAGCGAGGAGGACACAACCGCCCCCAGAGTGGCAACAGCGGAGATAAACAGGGAATTTTTAAAAAATGTGGAAAAGCTGTATCCCGCAAAGCCCTTCCAGCCGGTGATATAGTTATCCAGGCTGAAGGCTTCCGGCAAAAGCCGCTCTGCCGAATTTAAGATTTCATTAGAGGTCTTAAAGGAGCCGAAGATCATCCACAAAACGGGATAGATCATCACCAATGCAAACAGAAATACAAATACATGATAAATTACCGCATTCATCCTTCTTTTCCTCATGCGCCTCTCCTTTCCGGCTTACTCTGCCTCATAGTAAACCCATTTTTTCTGGGTCAGGAAAATCAGGGCCGTCAGGCCGCCCACCACCAGCACCATAAACCAGGCCAAGGCGCACCCATATCCCAGCTTGTTATATTTAAACGAATTCTGGTACATATAGACCACATAGAACAGAGTGCTGTTCTGAGGCTTCCCCTCAGTGATAATGTAGCTTTGGGTAAAGGCCATAAAGCCGTTGATCAGCTGATTAATCAGGTTAAAAAATATGGTAGGGGTAAGCATGGGAAGGGTGATCTTGAAAAATTTCGTAAACCACCCGGCGCCGTCCACCGTGGCAGCTTCATACAGATATTGGGGAATCTGCTTTAACCCTGCCAGAAAGATCAGCATGGAGGACCCAAACTGCCATACCGCCAGCAGAATCAAGGTCCAGATGGCCGTCTGGGACCTCCCAAGCCACGCCGCGCTGCTCTCAATGCCGATAACCCCTAACAGCGCGTTGATCATGCCGTTGCTGGCAAACATGCGCTTCCACAAAATGGCTATAGCAACGCTGGAGCCTATGATAGAGGGCAGGTAAAAAACGGTTCTGTAAAAAGCGGACAGCTTTCCGGGCCGCACCAGCAACAGGGCCACCACCAGCGCCATAAGAAGCCTTAGGGGCACGGAAAACACCACATAGAACATAGTGACGCCAAAGGTCTTCCAAAACAGCTTATCCTGGGTAAACATGGTAATATAGTTTTGCAGTCCTATAAACTCCGGCGGCGTTAATATGTCATATTGGGTGAAGGAGAACACAAACGACATCACCATGGGAATGCTGATAAAGCATACAAAGCCCACAATAAACGGTGAAATAAACAAATATCCTGTTATTTTTTCTTTTCTTTTTCTGTGTGTCATAGGCATTCTCCTTCCTGTCTGCGCTCTACTGTGCAGCCTCTAAAATACTCTGTGCCTCAGGCACAAACTCTGCGGCTGCCTCCGCCCCCGTCTTGTTTCCATAACGTATATCCTCTACCAGGGAAGTCAGCACCGCCTCCACCTCGCTGTAGCCTGCTGGAGTGGGCGGGTCCACAGCGGTTGCAACCTGATTTACCTCTGCAACATAGTCATATACAATGGCCTCTGTTTCACTGACCAGTCCGCTGACCATATCTGCAATGGCGCTGTTTGCGGGAATCCCGCGCTCGCCCTTTAGGATCTCATTTGCCTCCTTGCTGTTTACAAACCAGTCGATAAATTCTGCCGCCTCATCCTTGTGCTGAGAGCTTTCCGTCACAGAAAAGAACATGGCCGGTTTTAAATACATGGGCTCCACAGACGCGTCGGGCAGCGACGGATACATGCAGACTCCCAGCTCCCTGTCCCCGCCGCAGGCCTCATAAATGCTTAAGAAGGAATTGGAGAAGGAAAACACATTCCAGGTAGACAAATCGTTGATGGGCATAGAATCCACCACCTGGGGATTTTTCTCGGACAAAATATCCGCCGGAATACAAAACGGGGCCGTTGCAAACTGCTCCACCCAGTCAAAATGGGTCTGGGCCGCTTCGGTGTTTCCTGCAAGAAGCTCACTGTAAATCACAGTCCCCATAGCCCTGGCGTTGTACTCAATGGTAGTCATGCCGCTCTCATAGTAGGCGGGCACCCCTGTTTTGTCATAAATCTCCTGGCAGATGTCATAAAACTCCTGCAGCGTGGGCTTAAGGGGAATGGTGACTCCCGCCGCGTCCACTGTAGCCTTGTCATAGAGCACCATGGGGGCCGTGCTGCCAAGCGAAATGGCGTAGCAGCTTCCATCCACCGAGCCGCTTTCAATGATACTGTCACTGATCTGAGAGCGGTCTATGACGCCGGACTCCAGATAGCTGTTCAGGTCCGCAAGCTGCATGCTGGAGGCATACTGGCTTAGATAGGAATAATCCATCTGAATCACGTCAGGCAGCTCTCCCCCGGCGGCCTGGGTGGCCAATCTGTCCCAATAGCCGGACCAGTCCGTAAATTCCGCTTCAATTTTTATATTGGGATTCTGCTCCATATACAGGTTAATCACCTGCTGTGTCAGATCGTGCCTGCTCTGGCCTCCCCACCAGCTTACCCGGATGGTAATTTCCTCACCGTCAGCGGCGGAAGCCTCTTGTGTGCTCTCCTGTACCGTTTCCTGGCTCTGGGCCTCTTTGGAAACCAGGGTCTGGTTTCCTCCCCCGTCAGAGCCGCAGCCGGCAAGGACTGACGCCATCATTGCAAGCGTTGTCATGATACCAATCCATTTCTTTTTCATCGCTTTCTCCTTCCTGCGCTTTCTGCGCTATCTCAAGGCCTCACTTAAGGCCAGGATTACCAGTGACTGCCCGTAGGCCATGGGCCTGATATGGATGCTTTTATAATAAGCCGAGTCCATGCCGATGGCTGTACCCGCCGACACATTCTCCACAGTGCCGTCCTGGGAAATGTTGGCGCAGATTGCCTCCACAGCCCGATGAGCCGCATCCTTATACTCCTCGGGCAGAAGTCCCATCCGGACCCCCTTATAAATTCCCGCAGCGATCCCCGCACTTCCGGATACCTCAAGATAGCTGTCCGGCTCTTTTAACACGGTATGCCACAGGCCGGATTTGTCCTGCAGGGACACAAGGGCCTTTACCTGGGCTTTAAAGGTATCTGCAAGATAATCTCTGACACCCTGGGAAAGATTTTTCCCGCACTGCTCCAGATATTCCAGCACCCCAAAGGTAAACCAGGAATTCCCCCTGCACCAATATACCTCTCCGAAATTATCTTCTCTCTGGAAACTCCAGCCATGATAAAACAGCCCCGTTTTTTTGTCATAGAGATACTTTATGTGCAGAAGAAACTGATGCACTGCCTCCTGCATCATATCCTCCCTCTTTTCCATGCTGCCCACACGGTTTAAAAAAAGCACTGCCATCACCAAGGTGTCTATCCAAAGCTCGCTGTCGTTGAGCCGCACGGCCTTTCTATCGCCGATTGCGCTGGTCACATGCTGGAAGCCGTTCTCTCTGGTCTTTGGAAGGGACTCCATCAGCCACAGCGCCTGACGCATACATTCCTCCCTGTATTTCTTATCCTTCCATTCCTGGGAAAGAAAGGACAGGGTCAGGAAGGGGGCCGTAGTATTGATATTCCGGGAGGGAAGCCCCTGTTCAAAATTCCGTCTGAACCATTCCCGGAAAAATTCCTGATATCTGTCGTCTCCAAGTGCCTGCTCGGCCCGGTACAATCCGTACAATCCGATTCCCTGGGGCCAGTCCCACTCCTCAAACCCGAAGTCCCTGGCTACCATTCCCATCCGCTGGGATTCTGCATCCGTTTTTTTGTCCATTTCGTAGTCGGCGCCTCCCAGATGAATGAGCTTGTCTATCACAAGCAGAAGCTTGTCCTCCAATTCTCTCTTTGTCAGCATTTTTTGTACTCCCTTTCCCTGTTGTGCAGTTTCTGTGCAATTTCCACTAACGGCAAGGCATAGTCCATGCTTTCCCCGGGCTGCTTTCCGCTCTCCACCGCCTGCAGAAAATGCAGAATTTCCCCGTAAAAACCGCTTGCCACGGCATTTTCTAATGGGCTGCCCACAACCGGTCCCGTTAACTGCTCCACCACGCGGTCCCCCTTATAGATGGTCACGCCGCCAGGGCTGTCACTGCACTCCCATACAGGAAGGTGCGCATAGCAAGCGGTTCCTTTACAGGAGGCAAACACTCTTTCATTTACAATGCCGCTGTCCACCAAAATGGTAATTTGTCCCCGGATGCCGTTTTCGAAACAGCAGTCCAGATGAAAATTGCTTACATGGGGACCATATTCCGGCAGATCCTGATAGGTAAAGGAGACGCTCTCATAGTCCCCGTCCGCCAGGTATCGAAGCAGATCAATCCCGTGAATGGCCGTGGTGTAAAAGGTGGGCTCCACACGTCCTATGCGGCACATCTGCACGGCAATATTCTGCACCTTCTCCTTTTTCAGCCTCTCCTTCAGATCCTGTACCACCGGAATAAAGTGCCTGTTAAAGGCCACTTGGTGTAAAATGCCCTGTTTCCGAAAGGCCTCGGCGAGCCTGTCTGCCTCCTCCTTCGTAAGGGCCGGAGGCTTTTCCAGCATAATGGGAATTCCCATGGGCGCCGCCTCCACTGCCAGGGCTGCCGTCCGTTCCACCGGAACTGCCATAAGCAGCCCATCCAGCTTTTCTCTCCCCAGCATTTCCAGGGTATCTGTATACGCTCTTTGAAATCCTGCTGCCGCAGCCTCCTTTGCCCTTCCCAGGTCCGGATCGCTGCAGGCCGCCAGAAAAACCCTTCCCTCCTCCTGCAGACGCTTTAACGCCGGCAGATAATAACGCTTCACAATGTCGCCGCACCCAGCCAGACCGATTCGGATGCCTCTTTTCATCTCCACACCTCCCTTGTCCGCTTTTGCAAGCCTCCATCCCAGCTTTGCCGAAACATTTCCTTTTCGCTTTTGATACGATTTATTATAGAGAATTTAAAAAAAATGAAAACACAAAAAAGAAAACTGCAATGTTTAAAAAATGGCTTTTTTTTACAGTCTTTTTCCAATATTTGTAATTGTATGGATTTTTAATATAATCTCAGCCGTTTTTTGACTTTACAAGGCTTTGGAGAAAATGTCATACTGTAATGGGGTAGGTTTTTTATAAGGAGTGTATTTACGGAATGCGTATGAAATATTTTTTCCGCAATTTGAATCTGGCAAAAAAATTTGCGCTGATTTTTGCCTTGGCCCTGTCCGTCATCTGTCTGACAGGCATTTCCGTAATCTGTTTTATCACAGACAAATACAATCAGGAGCTTTACGCAAAGACCCGGCTTGCCATGGACTTTTTGGTCGCCGATTTGGAGACAAGCCTGAAGGAAATCGCAGTCACCACCGATTATCTGATTGAAAATCAGCAGATTCAGCAGGCCCTGACGCAATATCACGCAGCGGACAGCACCGAGGAAAAGGCCCGCAGCAAGCGGCTGCTTTATGACAATCTTTATTCTTATTTTAATTCCGACACTGCCATCGAGTCTATCGTCCTTATGCTGGGAGACGGTTCTTTTGTGAGAATGGGATACTCCTCCTGGGACTATGCTGACGAGGCCTTCAAGGCTTTAGAATCTGCCTCCGACCAGGCCATGGGACGCCTGGTCTGGCGGGGTGGAAGTAATTTTGAAAATACGGCCTTCTGCGCCCGTCAGATCCGCCAGAAGGCATATCTGAAACTGGATAAGCTGGCCACTTTGTTTGTGGAAGTGAATATGGAAAAAATCATCTCTCAGTCCCAGAGAGCAAGAGAAGCCTGCCTTGTCTTTGACACCGGCGGTGATTTTCTGTATTATCCCTATCCTTTTCCCGAGGAAATTGCTCCCTGCGACTATCCTTCCTCCGACAGCTATCAGGTGATCCACTCCTTTGAGGGCGTATATTTTGCGGCGTCTGGAAGCCTCCCCTACACGGGCTGGAGCTATACTTATTTTTTTGACTACGAGAATTTGTTTTTTCAGCTGAACAACGCTCTTTGGACAGCACTTTTTGTGCTGGTGCTTGTATTTTTTGTGGTGGTCGCCGCAGAATATGCGCTGGTCCGGCGAATTACCTCTCACTTCCGCACCCTGGAAGAAAAAATGCGGCATTTTGAGTCCGGGTCTTTAGAACCCTTGCCCGTACCCTATGATTACTCTACACGCAATGATGAAATCGGGCTGCTTCACCGCAGGTTTGATCAGACTGTGCTGAACTATAAGAAACTGGTCCACGACAACTATCGCAAGCAGCTTTTGCTGAAGGACGCCGCTATCCGGAATCTGGAACAGCAGATTCATCCACACTTTTTGTATAATGTGCTGGATTCCATTTATCTGCTGGCAGAGGCCCACGGCGTGCCTGATATTGCTGATATGTCCCACTCCCTGGCCTGCCTGTTCCGGGCCTCTATTTCCGACGGCGCTCCCACCATTCCCATTCGCAACGAGCTGGACTATCTGGACAGCTATATTCATATCCAGCAGGTCCGCTTTCGGGAATTGATCCATTTTTTCAGCTCCTTAGACGAACCCTGTCTTGATGTGATGATACCAAAGCTTTCCATTCAGCCTTTGGTGGAGAATGCCATAAAGCACAGCATAGAGGAGACCGGAGAAAGCTGCCGGATCGTTCTTACCATATCGGATCAGGATAAGGGAACCTATATTTCCGTGTCCAACACAGGCTCTCGCTTCGAGGATGATATGGAGCGCCAGCTCCGGCATCCGAAGCAAAGCCACTCAAGCACCCTTGAGGTTCACGGAATCGGTCTTAGAAATATCAACGAAAGGCTGCAGCTGATCTATGGCGAGCAGTGCTGCCTGCACTTTTACAACGACGGCCCCTGTGCAGTGGTCTATTTCATAATTCCGAAAGGAGACAGCTGAATGTATCGTGTATTGCTTGTGGATGATGAACCCATTGTACTTTCCTCCTTGTCCGCCATCCTTCCCTGGGATTTGCTGGAGTGCCAGCTTGTGGGCACCGCCTCAAACGGCATGGATGCCTACAATAAAATCTGCGACGAATATCCCGATATTGTCATTACGGACATCAAAATGCCCTTGCTCAATGGTCTTGAGCTCATTGAAAGGGCGAAAAAGCTGGATGCGGATATTGATTTCGTGGTGCTGTCCGGCTATGACGACTTTGCCTTTGCCCAGTCCGCCATGAAATTCGGCGTAAAGGATTATCACTTAAAGCCTGTGCGCAAAGAGGAGCTCGCCACAACGCTGCAAAAAATCATAGCAGAACGCAGAAAAAAGGAACAGGCGCTTCTTTCTCAGGAGAGCCAGTTTCTGCAGAAATTAAGGCTTCCCTTACAGAAAAGCTTTCTTTTCGATGCCTTTCATTCCTCCGGTCCGTCAGAGGAAATCTTGAAGCGCTACACTCATCTTTTGGGATTTCCCCAGGGCAATGTGACATGCTTCATTGCCTCCTTCCTGGAGCCTGCTTTCTTATCCCGCTTTTTGGAGGAATTTTATTGCTGCATCCGCCGTCTGTCCATACAGGTGCTGTGGCCCGCCTTTTATGTCACCAACAGCTTTGTGCTCTTATATACCGCAGACGACCTCTCCACAGGAGAACGACTCCAGCGTTTTGTCAAATCCAGAAGCTGGCCCGGACAGTCGGTGGAGCTGGAATGCCAGCTCATCCATTTTGAAACCATTACCTGTGCCTATCGGGAAATCATCCGTAAAATTTCCCGCTATCAGACCATAAGTCTGATCAATGAAATGCAGCCTCCGGAGGAAATCAGCAATCCTTCCCTTTCCGCCCACAGCTTTGGGTTTTCCTGCAGCGGGTTGGAAAGCCTCTCCGATGAATATGAGGCCCAGAAACTGGTCCGGGATATCTTTTCTCCTGTAAAAGACGTGGACACCGCCATCCTTCTATGTATCCGCCTGCTGTTCTCCTCACCGCTTTTTTCCGCCAAGGAGGATTTCGATTTTCACACTCTGCAGCTTCTTTTCCGAAGCGGCACTGTGGAAGAGGTTCAAAATCTGGCTCTCCGTCTGCTGTCTGGGCGCCTCCCCGTGCAGGCCTCTAAATGCGGCCCCCAGAAAGCCACTCTGATCCCCAGAGTGAAGGAATATGTGAACGCACACTTAGACTCCGAGACCCTCTCTTTAAAATGGCTGGCGGAAAACCAGTTTTTTGTCAGTGTGGGTTACCTCAGCAAGCAGTTTCAGCTGGAGGAGGGAGAGCATTTCTCCCATTATCTGAACAGACAGCGGGTTGCGCTCGCCAAAAAGCTCATGACCTCCTATCACAACAGTAATATTCAGGAGGTGGCTCTGTTAGTGGGATTTCGTAACAATCCCAGATATTTCAGCCAGGTGTTTAAAAAATACACCGGAATGACCCCCAGCGAATATCTGGCCGGGCAGAAAGAAGGAGCGTCCTGAAAGCATCTATTTTGATGGCTTCCAGGACGCTCCCGGCTCTTTTCTATTTTTTTAGGTAATTGCGAAACTCGCTCCCTGGTATCAGAAACTGGGCATAATAACCAAAATAAGGGTGACGAGCTACTGCTTCGGAACCCGTTTTTGGTTATTATGACTAGGTTCGTGACTTTGTCAGCGAGTTTCGCAAACGCCTATTCTATTCTTTTGCAGACAGCTTTCGGTACTCTCCCTTTCTGTCATAGGAATCCAGCAGATAGGAATCATCTGTGAGCACACAGTCGATTTCCAGATCATCCTGGCGGTATCGGCTGTGCCTGCGCAAATCTTCTCTGGGCCTCTCCTGCTTGGCCTGAAACTCCTTTTTCCCGGAAAACTGTCCCGTCAAGTATTTCGACACCTTCTGGAACCGGATTTTCACCTTCTGGGCCAGCGTGGCCTGCCCGCTCCCAGCAGCTTCCGCCGGGGAAAAGTAAGGATTCTGCTGCAGCAGACTCTGAGGGGTCTGCACTCCCAGCGCTCCCGCCGCCACCTGGGGGCCGTGCAGCTTTCCGGAAGCGTCCTGGGTCTCTTCCAAAACAGGCTCCTGTAAAACTGTTTTTTCAGGATAAGCCTCTTTGCTCCCTTCCTCCAAGGTCTCCTGGACGCCCCCTCCCCATAGATTCTGAGCAAACGTCTTTGCCGCATTCAGCGTACTTTTCAGCCAGGCGGACAAGGAAAAGGTTCCCTGGGGCTGTGTAACCGTTTCCGCAGACTGGGGCGTCGCGGAAGCGCTTTCCCACGCAGCGCCTGCTTTTCCCTCCAGCGAATGCGTCTGTGTATGAATACAGGTAGTCACATTATGTGTATCGCTATGACTGTTTCCCACTCCGTTTATCTGCATAGTGCCGTCCTCCTTATCAGTGCTGTGTGGTTTGACGGTTTCACTTATTGTATCGACAGATTACGGCAAAACCTTAATTTCCTTTTCCCTGTTAAATCCCATCATTGATATACAAAACCGTCCGGCAGAATCTGATCAGCTAACGCAGCCGCCTCTTTACGGTCCTGGCACGGAAATGAGATCACCTGCTGATTCTCTGCCCTTTCCAACGACTCATTCAATAGAATTACTCCCCCAGCACAAGCACTGAATATGCAGGCATCACGGCCTCCGTCTCTGTCCGCTCCACGCCCTCTTC
>NZ_CEWDFQ010000095.1:0-9876 GCF_982438285.1 Acetatifactor sp.
GGTAATCAGCGCTCTGGTGGAGGAGGATAAGGAGACCTGCATGGCGGCGGGAATCGATATCAGAGACAGCGGACGCAATCCCTATCCCGTGTATTCCGATCTGTGGGACTGCAATGTGGAGGCGGACTGCCTGATCGACTTTTCCACGGCTTCGGCGGTGGACAGTGTTTTAAAATACTGTGTGGAAAAAGAGCTTCCCTGTGTGCTGTGCACCACGGGACTGAGTGAAGAGCAGATCAAGGGGGTGGAGGAAGCTGCGGCAAAGACTGCAATCTTGCGCTCCGCCAATATGTCTCTGGGGATCAATCTGCTGTTTAAGCTGTTAAAGACGGCCGCAAGGACACTGGCTGAGGCAGGCTTTGACATGGAGATTGTGGAAAAGCACCACAGGCTGAAGCTGGACGCTCCCAGCGGCACTGCCCTTGCTCTGGCGGACGCCATCAATGAAGAATTTGGCAACGAGTACGAATACGTATATGACAGAAGCCCAAGGCGCCAGAAGCGGCCCGACAAGGAGATCGGCATCAGTGCTGTCAGAGGCGGCACCATTGTGGGAGAGCACGATGTGATTTTTGCGGGAGAGGACGAGGTGATCACCTTTTCCCATCAGGCTTTTTCCAAGGCTGTGTTTGGAAAGGGCGCGGTGGAGGCTGCAAAGTTTCTGGCGGGGAAAAGCACGGGCCTTTATCAGATGAGCGATGTGATCGACGCCAGGGTGAAATAGGAGGATCAGGGAAAGGAATGGATTGGGGCAGATGGACGAAAAGGAATTGAAGGTGCTCAGGCTTTTATCGCACCAGTATAAAAATACGGCGGCGGCATCCACGGAAATCATCAATCTGCAGTCGATTATGAATCTGCCGAAGGGGACGGAGCATTTCCTGACGGATATTCATGGGGAATATGAACAGTTTAACCATGTGCTGAAAAACGGCTCCGGTTCCGTGCGCAGAAAAATTGACGAGGAGTTTGGAAACACCATCAGCAGCCGGGACAAAAAAAGCCTTGCCACCCTGATTTATTATCCGGAGGAGAAGCTTGAGATTGTACAGAAGGAGGAGGAAAATTTAGAGGATTGGTATAAAATTTCCCTTCATCGTCTGGTTCAGGTCATTAAACGGGTTTCCTCCAAATACACCCGCTCCAAGGTCAGAAAGGCGCTGCCCAAGGATTTTGCCTATGTGATCGAGGAACTGATTACAGAAAAGGAGGAGGTGCAGGACAAGGAGGCTTACTACAACGAAATTCTCCACACGATTATACGTATTGGCCGGGCACCCCAGTTTATCACGGCCTTAAGCCATCTGATTCAGCGTCTTGTCATCGACCATCTTCATATTGTAGGGGACATTTATGACAGGGGGCCCGGCCCCCACATTATCATGGATACCCTCTGTGAGTATCACTCCGTGGATGTGCAGTGGGGGAATCATGACATTGTGTGGATGGGAGCGGCCAGCGGCCACATGGCCTGCATTGCCAATGTGGTGAGGATGGCGGCCCGCTATGGAAATCTGGCAGCCTTAGAGGACGGCTACGGGATCAATCTTCTGCCTCTAGCCACCTTTGCGCTGGAGACCTATTCTGATGTGGACTGCAGTGTTTTTGCCATAAAATACAATACGGATTACAATACAAAGGATTTGAGCCTGGACACCAAAATGCACAAGGCCGTAGCTGTGATGCAGTTTAAGCTGGAGGGACAGCTGATCATGCGCCACCCGGAATTTCATATGGAGGAGCGGATGCTTCTGCACCGCATTGACTATGAAAAAAAGACGGTTACAGTAAACGGAAGAGAGTATGCCATGCTGGATATGGATCTGCCCACGGTGGATCCGGCGCATCCCTATGACCTGACCGAGGAGGAGGCAAAGGTCATGGTGCGCTTACAGCAGGCATTCATGAAGTGTGAAAAGCTGCAGAGACATGTACGCTTTTTGTTCGCCAAGGGGGGCATGTACAAGATTTACAACGGAAATCTTCTCTATCACGGCTGCGTGCCCTTAAACCCGGACGGAAGCTTTATGAAGGTGGAAATCGGCGGAAAGGAGTACAGCGGAAAGGCACTGTACGATATTTTGGAGTACTACGCAAGAAGGGGATATTACGCAAAGGAAGGAAACGAGAGAATCTCAAGCCAGGATATGTTCTGGTATATCTGGGCGGGGCCGGGCTCTCCTGTATTTGGAAAGGAGAAGATGGCTACCTTTGAACGTTATTTTGTGGCGGACAAGGAAGCCCATGAGGAGAAGAAGAACAGCTATTACAGCCTTTTAGAGCAGGAGGAGGTGATAAACCGCATTCTTGCAGAGTTTGGGCTTAAGACACAGGACGCCCATATTGTAAACGGCCATGTGCCGGTGGAGCAGATACATGGTGAGTCACCTATCAAATGCGGGGGCAGGCTTTTGATCATCGACGGAGGATTTTCCAAGGCATACCAAAAGAAAACAGGCATAGCCGGGTATACGCTGGTATGTAATTCCAGAGGAATGCGGCTGGTGGCCCACGAGCCCTTTGAGTCTGCGGAGGCTGCCATAAAGAAGGAGTCCGATATTTTTTCAGATTCCATTGTGGTGGAAAGCTTTCACACCCGGAAAATGGTGGCGGATACGGATACGGGAAAGGAGATAAAGGAGAGTATCTTTTATCTGGAGGAGCTTCTGGAAGCCTACAGAGAGGGCACGATCATGGAAGAGGTGTAAAGCAGGACTGCCTGCCCGCAGGCATGGAGGTCATTTTAAAATGACCTCCATGCCTGTTTTTTGTGGCTTCAGTCCGCAGGATTCATAGAATTTCATGGCCCCCTGGTTGCAGCTCCAGACATTTAGGGTCACATTATAGCAGCCGCTTTCTTTGGCGTAATTCAGCACATGATCGTAAAGACTGCGTCCGATGTGGTGCCCGCGGAGGGTTTCATCCACACACAGGTCGTCGATGTAGAGCGTTTTGATATCCGTGAGAATGTTGTTGTCCGGATATTGCTGAAAGACGCAGAAGGCGTAGCCAAGTACACGTCCGTTTTCGTCTGCGGCTACGAAAATGGGACGGCTGTCATCCGCAATCAGGTCCTTTAACTGCTGGTCCGTGTATTTTTTTGCACCGTATTTAAAAAGATCCGGACGGCCCCTGTGATGTACCAGGCACACCTGCAGCAGCAGACGGTTGATATCCTCCATGTCTTTTTCCTGTGCTCTTCTGATTTCCATGTTGTTGTCCTCCTGTTATGCTCTTTCCTTATCATAGCACAAATTCTGGCTTCCTGACACTATTTTTTGATCTCAGAAAAGGCATCGGAAAAACAGCTAAAAAACAGGGAGAAGGCTGACAAAGGGCCTTTTCCCTGTTTTGTGAGATCAAGTGATTAAGGAGCGGCGGTGGTGGCAGTTGTGGTGCTATTGTTGTCCCCATCGCCCACCAGATCGTTGGTGATATCGGAAACGCCGTCTGCTGCATCTTCAACCATATCGCCTACGGCATTTCCGGCATCATCCAGCACAGAGCCGTTTCCATCACCGGCGTTTGTCTCATTGCCATCGTTTACCGCGTTGTCCGTCCCGTTGGCGGTGCCTGCAGTATTTTCGTCATTCATGGTGCTGTCGCCTGCGTCATTTGTATTTGTATCGGCAGCAGAGCTGCTTGTTTCATTCTGAGTGCCGCTTCCGGCCAGGCTGCCGGAATTGTCACTGTTTTTGTCATTGTTGGTGCAGGCTGTGGCCATACACATGTAGGCAAGCACCAAGCCCAGTACAAGAAGCTTTTTTCCTTTTTTCATATTGTCCTCCATTTCAGTTTCTAACCAGTTGAATATGAGTCTGTGCAAAATGCGCTTTGGCTGGCTTGTGAATAGTATGTGTATCATACGAAAATATATACAAACAGTAGTCAACAAATTTTTTTTCGTGTAAAATGGATACAAAAGGAGTGGAGGGAAAATGGAATTCAGACCCTGTATTGACATACATAACGGGCAGGTAAAGCAGATTGTTGGGGGAAGCTTAAGAGACGAGGGCGATCAGGCCCGGGAAAATTTTGTTTCCTCCAAGGATGCAGGCTATTTTGCACAGCTGTATCAAAAAGCCGGCATAAAGGGCGGACATGTGATTCTGCTAAACGGCGTGGACAGCGAATATTATGAGAAAACAAAAAAACAGGCGCTGCTGGCCCTTGGAGCATACCCTGGGGGGCTGCAGGCAGGCGGGGGCATTACCCCGCAAAATGCGGAGGAATTTTTAAAGGCGGGCGCCTCTGCTGTGATTGTAACCTCCTATGTTTTTCAAAACGGCGAAATCCGCTATGACAGACTGAAGGAGATGTGTCTGGCGGTGGGAAGGGAACACCTTGTGCTGGACGTGAGCTGCCGTAAGACAAGAGAGGGGTATCTGGTGGTGACGGACCGCTGGCAGAAGCTTACTAAGGAAAAGCTGGAAACGGCCCTTCTTGAGCGGCTGGAAGAATACTGCAGCGAATTTTTGGTACATGCCGTGGACGTGGAGGGAAAATCAAAGGGCATTGAAAAAGAAGTGGTAACACTTTTGGGAAAATATGAGGGAAGGCCCGTCACCTATGCAGGCGGCGTACACAGCTACGAGGATATTGGACTGATCAAAAAGCTGGGGAAAAACCGGGTGAACGTGACGGCGGGCAGCGCCCTTGATCTTTTTGGGGGAGCGCTTTCGTGGAAGCAGGTGCTTGCCATGTGCAAGGAGTAAACAGCTGCTTCCGGAACTGTTACGAGTGTGGAAGAGAATATGCTTCTGGCTCTTGATTTCTGTTTAGATGTGTGATAGGATGTCATTTGACTGACAAGACAGATGACTTTACAAGAAACTATACAGAAAAAAGGAGCATATATTATGGAAAAGGAAGTTTTGGAAGAAAGGCAGGCCTTTGACAAGAAGGAGGTCTTGCAAAAAGTGCAGAAATGTCTGAATGAAATCTTTATTGACGGCTTAAGCGGCATGGCCCTGGGATTATTTTCCACGCTGATCATCGGCACAATCCTTGCCCAGGTGGGCAGTCTCATGGGAGGCGGACTGGGGGAGCGGCTTATTGTCATCAGCAATGTGGCAAAAACCCTGACAGGCGCTGGAATCGGCGTGGGCGTGGCTTGTAAGTTTAAGGAGGGTCCTCTGGTGACGGTGTCCGCCGCTGCGGCGGGAATGATAGGCGCATTCCCCGGCGTAACCTCCATGGAGGCCTTTACTTTGGGTGCTCCGGGAGAACCCCTTGGAGCGTTTATTGCTGCCCTTGCAGCCATCAAAGCAGGACATCTCATAGCGGGAAAAACGAAAGTGGATATTCTTGTGACGCCCCTTTGCGCCATATTGGCAGGCGCAGTGCTGGGCTTTGTGGCGGGCCCTCCGATAACGGCCTTTATGGGCTGGCTGGGAGCCCTGGTGAACTTCAACGTAGAAAGACATCCGGTGATCGGCGGAATGATTGTATCCGTGTTGATGGGCATGATACTGACCCTTCCCATCAGCTCTGCGGCCATCGGGGTTTCCATGAATATAAGCGGTCTTGCCGCGGGAGCGGCTACTGTTGGCTGCTGCTGTAACATGGTGGGCTTTGCGGTGGCCAGCTTTCGGGAAAATAAAATGGGAGGACTCATTGCTCAAGGAGTGGGTACCTCCATGCTGCAGGTGCCCAATATTGTAAAGAAGCCGGCGATCTGGCTTCCTGCCATTGTCTCCAGTGCGATTTTGGGCCCCATAGCGTCGGCGGTTCTTGGAATGACCAGCACACCAGTGGGCTCAGGGATGGGCTCTGCCGGCTTTGTGGGACAGTTTGCAGCTTATGAGTCTATGACGGCCGGGGGAATGAGCGGCCCCTGGGCGCTTTTTCTGATCGCGGTCATGCACTTTATTCTTCCGGCTCTGATTGCTTTTGCTGTGTCAGAATGGATGAGGAGGAAAGGGGTTATTGCACAAGGGGACATGTCTTTGCAGCTTTAAAGCAAATTTGAAATTGTGCAATACATACAAAAAAATGCCCTATTTTTAAGGAAAAATAATGTAAAATGGGAAATTTCTTTGGAAAAATGTTACAAAAATGTTAACTAAACGTTGATGTAAAGAGTCACCTGTGGTAAAATGAGATAGTTTACCGGAGGTGACTTTTATATGGAATCCAAAAAGCATAAACGAAAGACAAACCATGTGGTAATTGTTACATCCGATGCAGTTGACGCAAATGTAAGGCAGTTTCGGATTAAACCATGGCTGCTGCAGACCATTATCGTAATTCTCTGCGTTGTCCTGGGAGCCTTCATCGGTTATTTTATTTATGAGGAGAGGATTTGGGTAGACACCTGGAAAACAGTAAATCAGAAAAATACGGACTTGACGGATCAGATCACTCTGCTGGAGGAAGAAAAGCAGGAGCTGGAGGCACAGGTGGAAAGTCAGAATGAAAAAATTCAAATTCTGAGTGAAACGGTGAATCAAAAAACCCAGAGCGAGAGTGAGCTGGCCAGACAGCTGGAGGAGCAGAGCCTTCCCACGGAGTTTCCGCTGACAGGCTCAGCATCCATGGAGGAGGCCCAGGAGGGCGATCCCATCTGTGTTTTCACAGCCTCGGCAGGCACTATGGTGGTAGCTGCCGCCAGCGGCACGGTGACGGCTGTCAACGACGATGGGGAATACGGGCATAATGTCTGGATCGACCATGGAAACGGATATGTGACCATTTACAGAAACCAGGGGGACGTGATGGTAAACCAGGGGGATTCTGTGGTACAGGGGACAACACTGTTTCTGATCGGAGAGGAAAATACAAAGCTTGGCTACCAGATGATGAAGGATGGCGCGTATATTAATCCAATGGATATGCTTGCCATCAGCGGTTAAGGAACGGTTTCAGGAAAAGCAAGGCTGCATAAGGAGGAAGATTATGTTGGGACAAAAGGATACGGAAGTAAAAATCAGCACCATACTTGGAAGCGACTCGGAGTGTACCGGCAATTTTAGTGCGAAGGGGTCGGTGAGGCTGGACGGGAAGGTGAGCGGAGACGTGACCGTGACAGGAAAGCTGATCATTGGCGCCACAGGTTCTGTATATGGCAATATTACGGCTGCCTCTGTTATGATTGGCGGGGAGGTTCAGGGTGATGTGAATGCGCCTGAAAAAACAGAGCTGACCTCCACAGCCAGAGTATTCGGAGACATCTCTACCAAGGTTATTGTGATCGATGAAAATGCGGTATTCCAGGGTGGGGTGAATATGAATCAGGAGGCTTCCGAAAAAAGGCCCAAGCCCAGTCCGAAGGCTGTGCGCGCCGGGAAAAAATCCGCCAAGGCTGCCCTGGAGGAGGCATTAAAAGAGGTGGAGGAGGAAGCTAAAAGAGAAGAAACGGCAGATGCATCCTTACGGGAGAACACAGACGTAGCGGGGAATGAGGCTTCTTTGAACGATGGAGAGTAAAAAACAGACGCCATGCTGTAATGCGGGCGTCTGTTTTTTACTTTCCCATTCTGTCAAATACAAGCTCGTAGCCGTCATTTCCATAATTTAAGGATCGGTTGACACGGCTGATGGTGGCCGTGGAGGCTCCTGTTTTTTCGGCTATCTCCAGATAGGTTTTGCCACACTTAAGCATAGCGGCAACCTCGAACCGCTGGGAAAGGGAAAGCAGTTCATTGACCGTACACAGATCCTCAAAAAAACTGTAGCATTCCTCGCGGCTCTCAAGGCTCAGGATGGCATCAAACAAGGAATCTACCGCTTCTGTCTTGATTTTTTTGTTCATAAATAAAGCACCTCACCGTTTGCCTTTTTCATGGTCATTTTATCATATTAAAGTTGTAAAGTAAAGTGAGGCCGGGAAAGAATTCCTTAAATTATCGAGAAAAGATTGTAAAATAAAGTGTTGTCATGTAGTATTGAATACTATATAATATAACTGATGCGGTGCGAAAGAGGACAGCCGCAAAGAAGGAAGGGGCTTAGGGTTACATGACGATTGATTCTGACGATTTATTAAACAGCATAATGTCAAGCCTGGACAGAATTGAAGTGATCAAGCCGGAGGACATTCCCAATATTGACCTTTATATGGATCAGGTCACTACCTTTATGGATGGGAAGCTGCGTTCCTCTGCCAGATATCCGGAGGAGGATAAGATTCTAACAAAGACAATGATCAATAACTATGCCAAAAACGATCTGCTTCCGCCTCCTGTAAAAAAGAAATATTCCAGAGAGCATGTTCTTCTGCTCATCTTTATTTATTACTACAAAAACATTTTGTCCATCAGCGATATACAGGCGCTGCTGTCTCCTATATCCCGGCAGTTTTTCCAGAACGGAAAGGAATTCAATCTGGAAAGCGTCTACAAGGAGGTATTTGCCTTGGAAAAGGCTCAGGTGGAGGCACTGAAGGCGGATGTGCTTGAAAAATATAAGCAGTCAGAGGAAACCTTTCAGAATGCGCCTGAGGAAAGCGGGGATTTTCTGCGGAAATTTGCCTTTATCTGTATGCTTGCATTTGATGTCTATGTAAAAAAGCTGATCATTGAAAAGATGGTGGATGGCCTGAGTGCGTCTCAGGCTGGATCTGGTGGGGACAAGCACGAGACGAAAAAGAAATAAGGAAACAGGATGGGACAAAAATGAAAATGGTGATGGACCTGCATACGCATACTATGGCAAGCGGCCATGGGTACAGTACTTTAAGGGAAAACATAGAGGCGGCAAAGGAAGCGGGACTTTTGTTTCTGGGGTTGAGCGAGCACGGACCGGCAATGCCCGGCGGACCCCACGTTTTTTTCTTTTCCAACTATAAAGTGATTCCCAGACAGTATGGAGACCTGCGGCTTTTATGCGGCATTGAGGCCAATATTATGGATTATGAGGGTCATCTGGACATTGACGGCGCCCTTCAGGAGAAAATGGATTATATCATTGCCAGCCTCCATGTGCCCTGTGTGAAGCCAGGAAGCGTAGAGGAAAATACAAAAGCCTGCATCATGGCTTTGAAAAATCCTTTTGTGAAAATCCTGGGGCATCCG
The DNA here is from genome assembly GCF_982438285.1 of Acetatifactor sp. Lineage (NCBI taxonomy): Bacteria > Bacillati > Bacillota > Clostridia > Lachnospirales > Lachnospiraceae > Acetatifactor > Acetatifactor sp. Next base: position 9,015 of record NZ_CEWDFQ010000095.1, read on the forward strand.
GATGATTCCAGATATCCATTAGATTATGAAATGCTGGCCCAGGCGGCGGCAAAGGAGAAAAAGGTGCTGGAGGTGAACAACTCTTCCCTGCATCCCCTGTCTGCAAGAAAGGGCGGAAGGGAGAACATTACGGAGCTTTTAAAGGCCTGCAGAAAGTATGGGGTTTCTATCCTTTTGGACACAGACAGTCATATTTGTTATGATGTGGGACGTTTTGACGCAGCGCTTGCGCTGATTGAACAGGTGGGTTTTCCGCCGGAGCTGATCTTAAACAGGAGCCCTGAGAATATCGCCAGGGTGATAAGGGAGGACAGAATATGAAGGATATAAATTGCGGTTACTGCATGAGAGGAGAGCTGCTGGAAAAGTTTGGAATTTTTATCTGCGAGCTTAAGGTAAGCAGCCTGATTTTGTTTAAGGAGCAGAGCAAGCCCGGGCGGTGCATTGTTGCCTATAAAGACCATGTAAGTGAGATCGTGGATATTTCCGAACAGGAGAGAAATGCGTTTATAGAGGACGTAGCCCATGCGGCAAGAGCCATTCACGCGGCATTTCATCCCGACAAGCTTAATTACGGCGCTTACGGAGATACAGGCTGCCATCTGCATATGCACCTGGTGCCCAAGTATAAGGACGGGGATGAGTGGGGAGGAACCTTCCAGATGAATCCTGGAAAAACCTTTCTTTCCGATGAGGAATACCAGCAGATGATAGAGAAGATCAAGGCAAATCTATAAAACAGAAGCTGTGCCAGGCACTTTTTTGGAGGATTTTCATAGGATAAAGCAACACCATAAAGGGAGTTCCTATGAAAAAGAAATGTTTAAAAAGGGCCGGTGCGGCGGCGCTGGCCGTACTTATT
>NZ_CEWDFQ010000096.1:0-9840 GCF_982438285.1 Acetatifactor sp.
ATATAATAATATCTTTATGATGGCGGACTCCGGCGCCCGTGGTTCCAACCAGCAGATCAAGCAGCTGGCAGGCATGCGCGGTCTGATGGCAGATACTACGGGACGGACCATTGAGCTTCCCATCAAATCCAATTTCCGTGAGGGATTGGACGTACTGGAGTACTTCATGTCGGCTCACGGCGCCCGCAAGGGTCTGTCCGACACGGCCCTTCGTACCGCTGACTCCGGTTATCTGACCAGACGTATGGTTGACGTATCTCAGGAGCTGATTATCCGTGAGGTTGACTGCGCGGAAGGAAAGGCGGAGATTCCCGGCATGGTGGTGAAGGCCTTCATGGATGGGAAAGAGACCATCGAAAGCCTGAAGGACAGAATTACCGGAAGATATTCCTGTGAGGAGATTAAGGATAGAGACGGCAATGTGATCGTGAAGCGCAACCATATGATCACCCCCAGCCGCGCTGCAAAGATATTGAGCGTGGGTGTGGATGAAAAGGGAGAGCCCATGGAGGCAGTCAAGATTCGTACCATATTGAACTGCCGTTCCCGCAACGGTATCTGCGCGAAGTGCTATGGCGCAAACATGGCCACCGGAGAGGCAGTGCAGGTGGGTGAGGCTGTAGGTATTATTGCGGCCCAGTCCATCGGAGAGCCCGGTACCCAGCTGACCATGAGAACCTTCCACACTGGAGGCGTGGCCGGCGACGATATCACCCAGGGTCTTCCCCGTGTTGAGGAGCTTTTCGAGGCCAGAAAGCCCAAGGGACTTGCCATTATTGCAGAATTCGGCGGAAAGGCTGAAATCCGGGACACCAAGAAAAAGCGCGAGGTCGTGATTACAAATGAGGAGACGGGAGAGACCAAGGCATATCTGATTCCTTACGGCTCCCGGATTAAGATTGTGGACGGCCAGGTGCTGGAGGCCGGTGACGAGCTTACCGAGGGAAGCGTAAATCCTCACGATCTGCTGAAAATCAAAGGAATCCGTGCTGTTCAGGATTATATGCTCAGAGAGGTGCAGAGAGTTTACCGTCTCCAGGGCGTTGATATCGCTGACAAGCATATTGAAGTGATTGTGCGTCAGATGTTAAAGAAAATCCGTGTGGAAAGCAACGGCGACACGGATTTCCTCCCCGGAACCCTGGTGGATGTGCTGGAGTTTGAGGATATGAACGAAGAGCTGATTGCACAGGGCAAGGAACCTGCAGAAGGAAAGCAGGTGATGCTGGGTATCACAAAGGCGGCACTTGCCACTAACTCCTTCCTGTCTGCCGCTTCCTTCCAGGAGACCACAAAGGTGCTGACAGAAGCAGCAATTAAGGGCAAGGTAGACCCGTTGATTGGATTAAAGGAAAATGTGATTATCGGTAAACTGATTCCGGCGGGAACCGGCATGAAGCGATATCGCAATACAAGACTCAGTACAGACGAGACAGATACTATTTTGTTTGACGAAAATCTGTCGGAGGAAGAGGAGACCTTAAGCTTTGACGATGGTCTGGACCTGGACCAGAAGCCTTCCGATCTGGATGAGTATGAGACTGCGGAGGCAGAGGACGCTGTTTTGGAGTCCACGCTTGAAAATCTTTAATAGGGAAACAAAAAATGAGAAACGCTGCGGCAGGAGGTTAGAAACACTGCCGCAGTGTTGCCTTATGGGAAAGGAAGGTAGACCGGGATGAAGGTTTTGGTAACCGGAGTAAAGGGCCAGCTTGGCTTTGATGTGGTCAACGAGCTTACGGAAAGAGGCATTGAGGCCGTGGGGGTGGACATCGACCAGATGGATATCACCGATGCGGCCAGCGTGGACAAGGTGATCAAGGAGGCAGGGCCGGATGCGGTGATTCACTGCGCCGCTTATACTGCGGTGGACGCAGCGGAGGAAAATGAGGAGAGCTGCCGCAAGGTCAATGCGGAGGGAACCCAGAATATAGCTAATGTATGCAAGGCTCTGGATATAAAAATGCTGTATATCAGTACGGACTATGTTTTTTCCGGAGAAGGGGAAAGGCCCTGGGAGCCGGAGGACGCCTGCGATCCCAAGAGCGTGTATGGGCAGACAAAGTATGAAGGAGAGCTGGCTGTGAAAAACACCCTGGACAAGTATTTTATCGTGCGTATTGCCTGGGTGTTCGGCATCAACGGAAAGAATTTTATCAAAACCATGCTGAATCTTGCCAAGACTCACGACACCATCAGGGTGGTAAACGATCAGTTCGGGTCACCTACCTACACCTATGATCTGGCAAAGCTGCTGGCAGACATGGTACAGACAGAAAAATACGGCATTTATCACGCTACCAATGAGGGCGTGTGCTCCTGGTATGAATTTGCCTGTGAGATTTTCAGAAAGGCCAACGTGCAGGTCAATGTGATCCCCGTTTCCACTAAAGAGTATGGCGCCAAGGCTCCCAGACCCCATAACAGCCGTATGAGCAAGGAAAAGCTTACGGAGAACGGATTTGAAAGGCTGCCCTCCTGGCAGGATGCGTTAGAGCGGTTTCTGAAAAAAATCAGTTGACAACATATTCTCAAACAAGTATACTATCATAGTGTGCACGCGGCTGCATTCTTTTTTCGTGTGCCGCAAACAATAAACCAATATTACAATCAGAAAGAGGTGAAACAGAATGCCAACATTTAACCAGTTAGTAAGAAAAGGACGTCAGACATCTGTAAAGAAGTCTACCGCACCTGCCCTGCAGAAAGGATACAATTCCCTTCACAAGAAGACGACGAATGTTTCCGCTCCTCAGAAGCGTGGTGTGTGTACTGCCGTTAAGACAGCGACTCCTAAAAAGCCTAACTCAGCTCTTAGAAAGATTGCCAGAGTACGTCTTTCCAACGGAATCGAGGTTACCAGCTACATTCCCGGCGAAGGCCACAATCTGCAGGAGCACAGCGTTGTTTTGATCCGTGGCGGCCGTGTTAAGGATCTTCCCGGTACCAGATACCACATCATTCGTGGTACCCTTGATACCGCAGGTGTTGCCAACAGAAAGCAGGCTCGTTCCAAGTACGGCGCTAAGAGACCTAAGGACGCTAAGAAATAAGGTATGATGAAGTACCACAACAACGAAACTAAGAAAAGTGTTGGAATTCTGTAATGCAGATATAACAGCGCGAACACTTGGGGAAACACATGTGAGTACCGATGATCTATTTCACGTCGGCCAAAATGGCCGGCCGCATTGATAAGGAGGGAAGAAACGTGCCGCGTAAGGGACATATTCAAAAAAGAGATGTATTGGCAGATCCTTTATACAACAACAAAGTGGTAACCAAGCTGATCAACAACATTATGCTGGACGGCAAAAGAGGGGTTGCCCAGAAGATTGTATACGGCGCATTTGCCAAGGTAGAAGAGAAGTCCGGCAAGCCGGCTCTCGAAGTATTTGAAGAGGCGATGAACAATATCATGCCTGTTTTGGAAGTTAAGGCCAGACGTATCGGTGGTGCTACCTATCAGGTGCCTATCGAGGTGAGAGCTGACAGACGTCAGGCTCTGGGTCTGCGCTGGCTGACCATGTTTGCCCGCAAGAGAAGTGAAAAGACCATGGTGGACAGATTGGCCAACGAAATTCTGGATGCTGCCAACAACACCGGTGCAGCCGTTAAGAGAAAAGAAGACGTGCACAAGATGGCAGAGGCAAACAAGGCTTTCGCTCATTACAGATTTTAGGGCGGAGATTTTCAGGTTTTTAAAAAATATAGGAGGAAAAAATCTTGGCTGGAAGAGAATATCCCTTAGAGAGAACCAGAAATATCGGTATTATGGCTCATATCGATGCGGGTAAGACCACATTGACCGAGCGTATTCTGTATTATACTGGCGTTAACTACAAGATTGGTGATACTCATGAGGGTACTGCGACCATGGACTGGATGGAGCAGGAACAGGAAAGAGGCATTACCATCACATCAGCTGCTACCACCTGCCACTGGACACTGGAAAAAGAAACCAAGCCCATGCCTGGCGCGTTGGAGCACCGTATCAATATTATTGACACTCCTGGCCACGTTGATTTCACTGTAGAAGTAGAGCGTTCTCTCCGTGTATTGGATGGAGCTGTTGGCGTGTTCTGCGCAAAGGGCGGTGTTGAGCCGCAGTCTGAGAACGTATGGCGTCAGGCCGATACCTACAATGTGCCTCGTATGGCTTTCATCAATAAGATGGACATTCTGGGCGCAAACTTCTACGGCGCAGTGGAACAGATCAGAACCAGACTTGGAAAAAATGCGATTATCCTTCAGCTGCCCATCGGTAAAGAAGATGACTTCAAGGGAATTATTGACCTGTTTGAAATGAAGGCATATATCTACAATGATGACAAGGGCGATGACATTACCGTAACCGATGACCTGGGGGATATGAAGGACGACGCAGAGCTGTACCGCTCTGAGCTGATTGAGAAGATCTGCGAGCTGGATGACGATCTGATGATGCAGTATCTGGAGGGCGAGGAGCCTTCTGTTGAAGATTTGAAGAAAGTGCTTCGCAAGGCCACCTGTGAGTGTGCTGCGATTCCTGTATGCTGTGGTTCCGCATACCGCAACAAGGGCGTACAGAAGCTTCTGGACGCTATTTTGGAGTATATGCCTGCACCGACCGATATCCCGGCTATTAAGGGCGTGGATTTAGACGGTAATGAGGTGGAGAGACATTCTTCCGACGAGGAGCCTTTCTCCGCACTGGCATTTAAGATCATGGCGGATCCCTTTGTTGGAAAGCTTGCATTCTTCCGTGTATATTCCGGAACCATGAATTCCGGTTCCTACGTTTTGAACGCTACCAAGGACAAGAAGGAGCGTGTGGGACGTATCCTGCAGATGCACGCAAATAAGCGGGCAGAGCTGGATAAGGTTTATTCCGGTGACATTGCTGCGGCAGTAGGCTTTAAGTTTACCACCACCGGCGATACCATCTGTGACGACCAGCATCCCGTGATTCTGGAGTCCATGGAATTCCCTGAGCCTGTTATTGAGCTGGCTATTGAGCCTAAGACAAAGGCGGGACAGGGCAAGATGGGTGAAGCTCTGGCAAAGCTTGCAGAGGAGGATCCCACTTTCCGTGCCCACACAAATCAGGAGACTGGACAGACCATTATCGCTGGTATGGGCGAGCTGCATCTGGAGATTATCGTTGACCGTCTGTTGCGCGAATTTAAGGTGGAGGCAAACGTGGGCGCTCCCCAGGTTGCTTATAAGGAGGCCTTTACCAAGGCTGTAGAAGTAGACTCTAAGTATGCAAAGCAGTCCGGAGGACGTGGACAGTACGGACATTGTAAGGTGAAATTTGAGCCCCTGGAGGCAAACTGCGAGAAGTTTGACTTTGATCCCAAGGCCAATGTGCTGATCAACGATCCGCCTACTCTGTTGTTTGAATCCACTGTTGTGGGCGGTGCCATTCCCAAGGAATATATTCCTGCGGTTGGCGAGGGTATCCAGGAAGCTGCCCGCGCAGGTATCCTGGGAGGCTTCCCTGTGCTTGGCATTCATGCAAATGTGTACGACGGTTCCTATCACGAGGTAGACTCCTCCGAGATGGCGTTCCACATTGCAGGTTCCATGGCATTCAAGGAGGCAATGCAGAAGGCAAATCCTGTGCTTCTGGAGCCCATCATGAAGGTTGAGGTTACCATGCCTGAGGAATACATGGGCGATGTAATCGGTGACTTGAACTCCCGCCGTGGACGCGTGGAGGGTATGGATGACATCGGAGGCGGCAAGATGGTGAGAGCCTTCGTGCCCCTTGCTGAGATGTTCGGCTACTCCACAGACCTTCGTTCCAGAACCCAGGGACGCGGCAACTATTCCATGTTCTTCGAGAAATATGAGCCCGTGCCCAAGAACGTACAGGAGAAGGTTTTGGCTGCGAAAAGCAAGTAAATAAAAGCAGGCAAATATATGAAAAATAACTTGAAAAACCTCTGATTATTTAATATAATCAGAGGTAGCCGAGTTAACGATTGCCGGATACGGAAAATGACGGTTCGGCAGGAAAAATAATATGTGTTATCATTTTAAGGAGGACATTCATAATGGCTAAAGCTAAATTTGAAAGAACTAAGCCCCATTGTAACATTGGTACCATTGGTCACGTTGACCATGGCAAGACCACTCTGACCGCAGCAATTACCAAGGTTCTTCATGAGAGACTTGGCACCGGCGAGGCAGTGGCATTCGAGAACATCGACAAGGCTCCCGAAGAGAGAGAGCGTGGTATCACCATTTCCACCGCACACGTTGAGTATGAGACCGAGAAGAGACATTACGCACACGTTGACTGCCCTGGCCATGCTGACTATGTAAAGAACATGATCACCGGTGCAGCACAGATGGACGGCGCTATTCTGGTTGTTGCTGCAACCGACGGCGTTATGGCACAGACCAAGGAGCACATCCTTCTGTCCCGTCAGGTAGGCGTTCCTTATATTGTTGTTTTCCTGAATAAGTGTGACATGGTAGACGATCCTGAGCTGATCGAGCTGGTTGAGATGGAGGTTACCGAGCAGCTTGAGGAGTACGGCTTCAATGACTGCCCTATCGTTAAGGGTTCCGCTCTGAAGGCTCTGGAAGATCCTTCCAGCGAGTGGGGAGACAAGATTCTTGAGCTGATGCACACTGTTGATGAGTATATTCCTGATCCTCAGCGTGACACAGACAAGCCTTTCCTGATGCCTGTAGAGGACGTATTCACCATTACCGGTCGTGGTACCGTTGCTACCGGCCGTGTTGAGCGTGGTGTTCTTCACCTGAATGACGAAGTTGAAATCGTTGGTATCAAGGAGGAGAAGAAGAAGACTGTTGTTACCGGTATTGAGATGTTCCGTAAGATGCTGGACGAGGCACAGGCTGGTGATAACATCGGTGCGCTGCTTCGTGGTATTCAGAGAACCGAAATCGAAAGAGGACAGGTTCTTGCAAAGCCCGGCACTGTTACCTGCCACACCAAGTTTACCGCACAGGTTTACGTTCTGACCAAGGACGAGGGTGGACGTCACACTCCTTTCTTCAATAACTATCGTCCTCAGTTCTACTTCAGAACAACCGACGTTACCGGTGTCTGCAACCTTCCTGAAGGTACCGAGATGTGTATGCCTGGCGACAACGTTGAGATGACCATCGAGCTGATTCATCCCATCGCTATGGAGCAGGGTCTTACCTTCGCTATCCGTGAGGGTGGTAGAACCGTTGGTTCAGGCCGTGTTGCTACGATTATTGAGTAATCAGTAAAAAGCTAGATTTTATGGGGCTTTCTGATATTTCAGAAAGCCCTTTTTTGATAAAATACTAATCTTAATTTGTAAAGTGGCTCTAAAATGGCTCTAAAAAATTCGTCTGTTTCATTTTTTATGGGACAAGCTAGGGAAAAAATGTTATAATAAATATAGAAAGATGTCGACATATAACAAAAAGTATGTTAATGTTATGTCAATTCTCAATATTTTGGGCATACTCTATATTAGGAGGTGCTTATGAGAAAAGGAGGTTTCAATATGTATTTAACTAAGGAAAAGCCAAAGACATCATTATATAAAGATTATGAGCCAAGATTTCCAAAGCATAAAGATGTAGAAATTCAAGCGTATGTTGCATATACAGTAGGTAATGATATGTCTAACAAAATGCAGTCAACCATAAGAAGTATGACGAAAATGATTGTTCGGGGATTTTCTAAGGAGGCGAATTAGGTTTGGAAGAAAATAAGGAACAAAATGATAAAGAAACACAGCTTTTAGATAATGTAGATAAAGATAACTTGGAAGAAGCTGAATTAGAAGATGTTCTTGAAAGTGTATCGCCAGAACATAGAAAAGTTATAGAAAGAATGATGATTTCTTCATCTATTCAGATGCGTAGTATATCTTCTCCTGAAACTGCGGTAATGAAAAAGTTAACACCAGATCACATTTCTAAGTATTTAGATGGTGCAGAATTGGAAATGAAAAATAGCTATGCTGAGAAATTTCACAGAAAAGTATTTACCTTTTTAACAATGATTGTGGCTATGATATTTTTCATTCTTTTAGTTATTTTGCTGAAAGATATTCCAGATGTTATGGAAAATGTTATATATATAGTTGGGGGCGTTGTGATTGGTGCCTTTGGTGGATATGGTTTTGGTAAAAATAGAAATGATGAATAAGGAAGGGACTGATTTGGATTTTTAAATCAGTCCCCTTTGAAATAGAATATGAATAAAATAGACACAAAAGGACTTTTATTAAGCATTTTTGCTCCCACTACAGTGTTGAGCTTGAGTTATTTGCTGTTGGGACATTTTTGTAATATACCGCATATTTTATTATTCTGCATTTTAGGAACATTCATTTTAGTGCCAATAGAGTTAGGAATTATTTTGAAAGCAAGTAAAAGTGAATATGGGAAGTATTCTCTTGAAAGTGCAGTTGAAGGACAAGAAAAGATTTCAATTTGGAAAGTGTTGATAATTGCGTTTGTGTTTTGGGGAATGGCAGGTCTGCTGTCTGCTTTTATTGCACCTATTGAAAATCAAGTTTTTGCAGAGATAAGAAGTAATGTACTTAATAGTTTGCCAAGAGGTTTTGATTGGACCAATAACAGAGGAATTGTTTTTTAGAGGATACTTAACATCGCATTATGAAATGCAAAAATCATTTACCCCGATAATGATAGCTATTTTATTTTCACTATATCATTTTTGGCTTCCTTTCAACAATATATTTCGCATATTAGTATTTGCACCAGTTGCGTATGTGACGTATAAGAAAAAGAATTTATATATCAGTATATGTTTTCATTGCCTATGTAATCTTTTTTCAACATTAAGTTTTATATTGGTGGTATTAGTATAAATTCCGGTTTGCTGATTAGAGTGGTGGAGAACAACGAATTGATATGTTCCTTGTTAATGTTTTATATACATGGTGCTAGCACCATGTAATAAGGGCGGATAAGAAGAAAATCGGTATTTTGCCACTGGCTCTATTTTGGCTCTAAAATTTTTCGGAATAGTAAAAACAAGAGCATAAATTGAATAATATAAAGAAAAATAAGCAGGAAAATGCAATAAAAATATTCAGATTTCATTTCCGAGAGCTCGTGAGGGGGGAGAACCGTTGGTTCAGGCCGTGTTGCTACTATCATTGAGTAATCTTAATATTGCTTGATCTTATGGGCTTTCCGAGAAATCGGGAAGCCCTTTTTGTCTTGAAGCAGATGGAAATATTAAGGTAAAATAGGAACTTCAGCTTCCTCAAATTATCGGTTCAATAGAATTTGCTGGATTTGGATAGTAAAGCATTCATAGATATGATAGAATTGAAAAGATAATAGAGGGGCCTTTTTAGTGAAGGTCAAGGGAGGCATTGCATGGAAGAAAAAATTACCTTGTGTGGAGATAATTGCATAGAATGTCCCAGATACAATGCGCATAGTGAAGAGGAATTAAGTAAGGTGGCCGAGCTATGGCATAGAGTAGGCTGGAGAGATAGAATTGTATCAAATGAGGAAATTGCTTGTACGGGATGTTCTACCCATAAAGAGTGTACATATCGCTTGGTAGAATGCACGAAGGAACACAATGTGGAGAAATGTAATCAGTGCGCAGACTTTCCCTGTGAAAAAATAGATGATATGTTAAAACGTTCGGAAGCGTATCAGAAAAAGTGCAAAGAAGTTTGTTCAGATGAAGAATACGATAAGCTGGAAAAAGCCTTTTTTGATAAGGTAAATAATCTTAGAAAATAGGCAGAGTACGGCAGCATGAAGAGATTTCGTAATAAGAATTTGTGAAGAGGAAAATCTATGAGAAAATCAGGGATACCATATAGAATCTGCAGCTATGCCTTCCTGCTT
>NZ_CEWDFQ010000097.1:0-9552 GCF_982438285.1 Acetatifactor sp.
GGATATTATCTATCACAGGGAAACCTTTGCAGATGCGGAAAATAACTGTATCATAACCAGAATCTGGGCGGAGGGTGGAAAAGTATCGGCTGCTGCGCGGCTTCTTCGCCCGGGGTTCTGTGACGGCTCCCTTCGGTCTGAGGGCTGTATGCTCATGGAGGGACGGCTGGGAGAGATGGCAGAAGAGCTTCAGGAGAAAAAGGATGGAACCGTCAAAGACTATGGTTTCTGCGCAGGCATCAAAGTGAAGGCCTCCGGTGGACGCCTTTTTGCTCTTGGAGAAAGCCTGCAGGCGGAAAATGCGGATGAAATTCTGGTTTTCTTTACCGCCGGAACCCATTTCCGGCACAGTGATCCCAGAGCATATGTGCTGCGCACCCTGCAGGAGGTGTCGGCAAGACCTTACGAAGGGCTGCGGCAGGCCCATATCAGAGAGTACCGGAGATATTTTGACAGAGTAAAGTTGTCTCTGGCAGAGAAAGAAAACAGGGAGGAGGGTCAGCCCTCCAACAGCCTGATGAAGCTTTATTTTGACTATGGACGGTATCTTTTGATTTCTGCAAGCCGCCCCGGATCGCTGCCAGCCAATCTGCAGGGCATCTGGAACCGGGAGTACAATCCTCCCTGGGGTTCCAAATATACCATCAATATCAATACGGAAATGAATTATTGGCCGGCGGAAATGTTTGGCCTTTCTGAAATGCACCTGCCATTGTTTGAAATGCTTGAGAAAATGGCGGAAAATGGAAGGGAGACCGCTGAGAAAATGTATGGGTGCCGGGGCTTTGCAGCACACCATAATACCGATCTCTGGGGAGATACGGCGCCCCAGGACGTTTATACGCCTGCCACAGTCTGGCCCATGGGAGGGGCCTGGCTGAGCACCCATATCTGGCTTCATTATGACTACACCAGAGACCTGGCGTTTTTAGAGAGAATGTATCCTGTATTAAAGGATGCCGTATTCTTTTTCCTGGATTATCTGGTAGAATATCAAGGATACCTGGTGACAACCCCCTCTGTTTCGCCGGAAAATAAATATATACTGCCGGACGGCACAAAAGGCTGTGTCTGCTTTGGCCCGGCTATGGACAGCCAGATTCTGCGGGAGCTGTTTGAACAATTTCTGAAAGCGGACAAGCTTTTGGGAGAACGGGATAAGGCCTTTGCAGAAGAGGTAAGAAAATGCCTGAAAAAGCTGCCGCCTCACCGTATTGGCAGGAATGGACAGCTTCTGGAGTGGTTTGAGGAATATGAGGAGGCGGAGCCAGGCCACAGGCATATTTCCCATCTGTACGCTTTACATCCGGCCTTTCAGATCCGGGCGGGACAAAAGGACGCCTGCCAGAGGGCTCTTGTGCAGGCTGCCAGGACAACCCTGGAAAGCAGGCTGAAAAACGGAGGCGGCCATACGGGCTGGAGCCGGGCCTGGATTATGAATTTCTATGCAAGGTTAATGGATGGACAGGCCTGCTATGAAAATTTCGTGCAGCTTTTGCAGAAATCTACACTGCCTAATCTTTTGGACAATCATCCGCCCTTTCAGATTGACGGGAATTTTGGAGCCATAGCGGCGGTGGGAGAAATGCTGCTGCAGTCGGTGGAGGAGGAAGTACTGCTTTTACCGGCACTTCCCCCCAAATGGGAGGAAGGCTCCATAGAAGGCATACGCGCCAGGGGAAATGCTTCCTACGATATTTACTGGAAGGATGGAAAGCTTCTGCGGTTTTGCGTAAATGCCGTTTCCCAGTATACCTGTCAAGTTACATGGAAGGACAGACAGTGGCAGGTTCTCTTAAAGGCAGGAGAAAAAAAGGAATATTTTCCATGAAATACATTGCGGTTTTTGGAAAAAAAAGATAGAATAGGAAAAGTGTCAAATAGGAAAGAGATGTCCGCTTAAACGGACAGGGAGGTGTAGCAGTGAAAATCAGGACAAGATATGCGCCCAGCCCCACCGGCAAAATGCACGTGGGAAATCTGCGCTCTGCTTTATATGAATTTTTGATTGCAAAGCATGAAAATGGAGATTTCATGCTGCGGATCGAGGATACCGATCAGGAGCGTTATGTGGAGGGTGCCACACAGCTCATATACCGTACCCTGGAAAAAACCGGTCTGATTCCGGATGAGGGACCGGACAAGGACGGAGGATACGGTCCCTATGTGCAGAGTGAGCGTATGCGCACAGGCATTTATATGAAATATGCGAAAGAGCTGATTGAAAAGGGAGAAGCATATTACTGCTTCTGCGACAAGGAGAGGCTGGCATCCTTAAAAACCGAGGTGGTGGACGGCAAGGAAATCATGATCTATGACAAGCACTGCCTGTCCTTGACGAAAGAAGAGGTGGAAGCAAATCTTGCCCAGGGTAAGCCCTATGTAATCCGCCAGAATATTCCCAACGAAGGGAAAACCACCTTTCATGATGAGCTTTATGGAGATATTACCGTGGACAACGATCAGCTGGATGATATGATACTGATGAAATCCGACGGTTATCCCACCTACAATTTTGCAAATGTGGTGGACGATCATACCATGAATATCACCCATGTGGTGCGGGGAAACGAATACCTGTCCTCCTCCCCTAAATATGTGCGGCTGTACGAGGCCTTTGGCTGGCAGGTGCCGGTGTATATCCATCTGCCCCTGATCACGGATGAAAACCATAAAAAGCTGAGCAAGCGAAGCGGTCATGCTTCCTTTGAGGATTTGCTGGAGCAGGGCTTTGTCACAGAGGCCATTGTGAATTATGTGGCGCTGCTTGGCTGGAGCCCTGAGGACAACCGGGAGATTTTTTCTCTAAAGGAGCTGATTCAGGAGTTTGATTATCACAGGATCAGCAAATCCCCCGCTGTGTTTGACATAGTAAAGCTAAGATGGATGAACGGGGAATATTTAAAGGCCATGGACTTTGACACCTTTTACAGTATGGCGGAGCCTTACCTGAAGGCTGTCATCACAAAGCCCTATGACTTAAAAAAGATTGCGGCCATGGTGAAAACCAGAATTGAGGTATTTCCCGATATAGCCTCCCATGTGGACTTTTTTGAGGAGCTGCCGGAATATGACCCGGACATGTATACCCACAAGAAGATGAAAACGGACAAAGCCTCCTCCCTGGAGGTGTTAAAAGAGGTGCTCCCCATTTTGGAGGCTCAGGAGGATTACAGCAACGATGGGCTGTATCAGAGGCTTTTGCAATATGTGGAGGAAAAGGGCTGCAAAAACGGCTATGTGATGTGGCCTATCCGGACGGCGGTTTCCGGAAAGCAGATGACGCCTGCAGGGGCAACGGAGATTTTGGAAATCTTAGGTAAGGAGGAATCTCTGCAGAGAATCCGAAAGGGGATTGCGCTGCTTGAAAATGCCTGACTTAAAAGCGTTGAATGATGCACAGCGGGAAGCTGTGACCTACGGAGAGGGGCCCCTTTTGGTGCTGGCGGGCCCCGGCTCCGGCAAAACTCTTACCATTACCCACCGTATTTTTTATCTGCTCTTGGAAGAGAAGGTTCCCCCGGAACGGATTCTGGTAATCACCTTTACCAGGGAAGCGGCTAAGTCCATGCAGAATCGCTTTCTGAAGGAATGCAGCGAGGTGATGCCCGTAAGCTTTGGAACCTTTCACTCTTTCTTTTATCACATTTTGAGAGCTTCTCACATTCTTACAAATCCAAGAATTTTATCCATGCAGGAGAAAAAACAGCTTCTGCTTCCCCTGATGAAAAAATATAAAAAGGAAAATAGTCCGGAGAACCTGGAGGAGGACGCCTTGAAGCTGCTTGGCGCCATGAGTTTTTACAAAAATACCGGAGAGGAGGCTGGGACGGTTTTGGCGCTGGAGCCTGAGTGGCGGGACTGCTTTTTGCCTTTATGCCGGGAATACGAAAGAGAGAGGCAAAAGACAGGGGCCTTGGACTATGACGATATGCTTTCCCTGTGCCTGGAATATCTGAAGAGGGATGAAAAGCTTCTGGCCTATTGGCAGAAGCGCTTTGATCATATTTTGATGGACGAATTTCAGGACATTAACCCGGTGCAGTATGAAATCATAAAGCTTTTAGGGAAAAACTGCCGGGGGATTTTTGCGGTGGGGGACGACGATCAGTCTATTTATGGATTCAGAGGCTCCAAGCCTGCCTGCTTGAAGCGGTTTGTTTCTGAGTTTGGGGCCAGGCAGCTTCTTTTAGATATCAACTATCGGAGCGGGCCGGAAATTGTAAAGGCTTCTCTCTTGGTTATCGGGGAAAACAAGGATCGTTTCTCCAAAGAGCTTCGAGCCTGTCTGCAGAAAAAGGAGGAGGTCGGAAGGGTAAAAATCCGTTCCTTTGAGAAAAGGGAGGAGCAGTATCTGGCGGTGATACAGAACATTCAGAGCACGGAGAAAGCACAGTCCAGGGCGGTATTGTTTCGTACCAATCATTTGATGCAGCGGTTTGCCATATGCCTGAAAAGGGCAGGAATTCCTTATGAGATAAAGGAAAGCGTTCAAAATCCGTATGAACATTTTATTCTGAAGGATGTGACCGCATATATGAAGCTGGCGCTTGGAAAGAATGCAAGAGAAGACTGGCTGCGCGTCTGGCGGACGGTTCCCTTTGGAGACCGGGAAGCTTTGGGGTTTGAACTGAAGGCTTTTCAAAAGGGGAAGGGCGCAGAGCTTACGGAAAAGCTCAGTCAGGGGAGACATTTTCCGCCGGGCCTTTTGGTGCGTTATATAAGAAAAGCTCTGGGATATGAGGCTTTTTTGAAAAGAAAGGCGGCAAAGGACCGGGAAAGGCTGGAGGAGTGGCTGGAAATACTGGAATGGGCCCAGACAGACGCTTCCTGTTTTTCAACCATAGAGAAATGGCTGGAGGCTCAGCGTACATGCCCTGACACAGACCGGCCGGATAAAGAAGGGCCGGACAAAGAAGGGCATAAGAAAGGAGTATGCCTTATGACGGTTCATGCCTCCAAGGGTTTGGAATTTGACCATGTGTACCTGCCGGACTGCAATGAAAGAATTTTTCCTCATGGATGTCTGCCCGATGAGGAGGCCTGTGAGGAAGAGCGCAGAATTTTTTATGTGGCTATGACGAGATCGAAGAAAAGCCTGGAGCTGTTTTTCGTGACCGGCACGAAAGAGCGCCCCAGGCTTCCATCGAGATTTCTGAATCCTCTGTGGAAGGAATATTATTCGTCTACTAATTCGTCAAATTCACAGCTGTCCAAATATTCGTCAAAGGCATCCGCAACGCGTTCGTATTCTTCATCATCCTCGATAAAGGAAAGATCCGGCTCCTCATTTGGATCATCGGGATTTTCGCTGTAGCCGTAAAACCAGACCTCGCCGTCCTCATTTTCACCGTTTTCATCTAAAGGCAGAAGAACGATATAGTCCTTTCCCTCCACTGCCAGGATGGTGATGACAGCACAGTTTACAATGCTTCCATCCTCCAGCTCCAGCTCAACAGTCATTTCCTCATCTTCATAATCTTTTTGGTTTGCCATATATTTTCTCCTTTTATTTCAGTTTTTCAACTGTCTGTTTCAATTATAACTGCTTGTGATTTTTCTTGCAATACATTATAATGAAATAAGATTCTAGGCATATTTTTTACACGGCGGTTTGTGTCTGTGCGCTGCTTGCCACAAAATCGCTTATGCGCAAAAGCAGCGTAGAAACGAGGATGAAAATGACAGAAAAAAGATTACCCTTAAGGCCATATCCTCTTGGTGCGCACTGTGAGGAGGGCGGAATCCGCTTCTCCTTTGTATCGGAAAAAGAAAAATGCGGCATTGTGCTGTATGAGAGAGAAACTGGAAAAAGGCTCCGCAGGATTCCTTTTTCTAAAGAAGAGAAAATAGGGGACATTTACTGTAAATTTTTGGAGGGATTGGATGGGGATTCCATTTCTTACCAATTTTACGAAGAGGACAGAATTGTTGCGGATCCCTATGCCAGAGGCTTTCTGTCCGGTCATGCCTACGGCAGGGCGCGCCAGGAGAGCGGTCTGCGGGCGGTGCTTTTGAAAACAGATTTTGACTGGGAGGGAGATAAAAGACCGGGGTTAGCCTACGAGGACTGCGTCTGCAGCTGTATCCACGTGAGAGGCTTTACCAGACATCCCTCCTCCGGCGTATCCTGCGGTGGAACCTTTCTGGGCGTTACGGAGAAGCTGCCGTATTTGAAGGAAAGCGGATTTACCACCATTGAGCTGCAGCCATGCTATGAGTTTATTGAGCTTTCTGCCGAGCCGTCTTTTGAAACGTCCGCAGAATGCCTGGAGGCGAAAAAGGAGCAGGCCTTTCTTCCGCGGAAGGAGGCGTCCGAAGCCGGACCCAGGCTGAATTACTGGGGCTATAAAAAGGGCTTTTATTACGCGCCGAAAGCGGGCTATGCCGCTTCGAAGGATCCCTGTGTGGAATTTAAAAATATGGTGAAGGCCTTTCACAAAAACAATATGGAAATCGTTATGCAGTTTTATTTTCCAAAGGACGCGGAAGGGATGGATATTTCTGAAATTCTGCGTTTCTGGGTATTGGAATACCATGTGGACGGGTTTCATCTGATGGGGGAAAATCTGCCCGTGAACCAGATTGCAAAGGATCCGGCGCTGTCGGATACCAAACTATGGTATTACGCCTTTGACGCGGATGAAATTTACCGGGGCAGAACTCGGGAAAAACAGAAAAATCTGGCGGTATACCAGGACGATTATATGTATATTATGCGCAGATTCCTAAAAGGAGATGAAAACATGCTGGAGAGCGTGATTCATCAAATGCGCTGTAATCCTAGGAGAATGGGAAGAATTCATTATATTACCAATTATTATGGATTTACGCTGGCAGATATGGTTTCCTATGACCGAAAGCACAATGAGGCCAATGGAGAGGGAAATCGGGATGGAAGTAATTATAACTGCAGCTGGAACTGTGGGGAGGAGGGAAGCACTCGCAGAAAGAAAGTAAAGGAGCTTCGGATCAAGCAGATGAAAAATGCCATTTGTCTGCTTCTTTTTTCCCAGTCCGTTCCCCTTTTATTTATGGGGGACGAATTCGGCAATTCCCAAAGGGGCAATAACAATCCCTATTGCCAGGACAATGCAGTGGCCTGGCTGAACTGGAATGATCTGGAAAAGAACAGGGAGCTGTATGCTTTCTGGTGCAAAATGACGGCGCTTCGCAAGGCCCACCCTATACTGCATCCCGGGGAAGAACTAAAGGGCATGGATTATCTTGCGCTGGGATATCCGGATTTATCCTATCACGGAAAAAGTGCCTGGAAGCCTCAGCTGGAGGGCTATAACAGACATATTGGCATTATGTATTGCGGCAGATATGAAAAGCTGCCGGATTCCATGGATGACGACTTTTTTTATCTGGCGGTGAATATGTACTGGGAGTATCAAAAACTGGCCATGCCGAAACTGCCAAAGGGCCTGCAGTGGAAGCTTGTGTGTGTCACGGCGGGAGAAGATCAGATGAAGGACGAGGGGGAGGAGACCCATAGAAGGATTCCCCCCAGAAGTATTGCGGTCTTTCAGAGTATTTCTGTGGAGGCAGCAGGAAAGCAGGTCGTATGAAAGAATGAGTAAGGCGTGGAAACATTTTAAGACAATTACCTATCATAAGTATCTGGTTGCCAAAGGCTGCTTCCGGGTTGGGCTGTACAGACAGGGACTGTTTCATGACCTGTCAAAATACAGTCCTGCGGAATTTCTGGTGGGCGCCAGATATTATCAGGGAAACAGAAGCCCTAACAATGCGGAGCGGGAAGCCATAGGCTATTCCAGCGCCTGGCTTCATCACAAGGGCAGAAACAAGCATCATTACGAGTACTGGATTGATTATTCCACCAGGGACGTACCGGGAGGCATGGCTCCTGTGCCAATGCCTTATAAATATATTGTAGAGATGATCATGGACAGGATAGCGGCCAGCAAGGTATATCTGGGCGGCAGCTATACGGACGAAGCTCCCCTTACCTATTACTACGGGGGTACGGATAAAGCGCCCATACATGAGGATACCAAAAGAATTTTAGAGGAAATGCTCATTATGCTTGCAAAGAGGGGAGAGGAGGAAACCTTTCGGTGTATGAAGGAGGAGCTGAAGAGAAGAAAGAATAAAGCGGGAAAAGAGGGAAACAAAACAAGGGACATGCAACAGAGGCGGCCTGTGGAATAAAATAAAGTAAATAGAATATTTGTTTCATATAGGAGCTGAAATGAACTGTATTGTTTTGTTGCTGCTGTTGTGCTGCTTTGGCAATTCCGGAAATACATGGTGTGGGAATGGTGTGGAAGGCAACAGTGATTCCTGCGGATGCGAGGATGACAATAGGGACTGCGGCCGAGACCGCGACAGAGACCGCAGCCAGGATCGAGACCACGACAGGGATTGCGGCTGCGACAGAGACCGCGACCGTGATAGAGATCGTGACTGTGACAGAGACCGGGATCGTGACCGCGACCGCTGTGATAGGCCGGGATTCATGCCGCCTCCCTGGAATGACCGGGGCTGTAACAGCAGACAGGAATCGGGGAGACAGGATTTTTCCAATTATGGGCGTGGAGAAACCTGCGGGTGCGAGACAAAGGAATAGCAAAAAGGGATGCTGTGGGCAAAAGCTGCAGCATCTTCTTTTTTTACGGCGATATAGGATACCAGGACCGTGAAATTTATAGGGAAAAAGTATTTTACAACCCTAAATTTTGTGCTATATTAAGGATAGCTTTAAAATACCTAAGGAGGCAGCGGCTATGGCAGAAGAGAAGTATGTGGCGTACGTGTCTACCTATACCCAGGGGGACAGCCATGGAATCAAAATATATGATGTGGATATGGAGCGGGGGAGGTTTGTGGAAAAGGATAAGGTGGAGATTACAAATTCTTCCTATGTGACGATTTCTCACAACGGCAGATATCTGTATTCCATCACGGATTTCGGCGTGGAGTCCTACCATATTCTGGAGGACGGCAGTCTTGAGCTGATCAATTTTGCGCCGATCAACGGAATGAGAGGCTGCTATGTGTCAACGGATTACACGGACAGCTATTTGTTTGTGGCCGGCTATCACGACGGAAAGCTGACAGTGCTGCGCCTGAAGAAGGACGGCTCCATTGGAGAAATCACGGATGAGATTTATCATAAAGGCCTTGGAAGCATTGCAGAGCGGAACTTCAGGCCCCACATTAACTGTGCCCGCATGACCCATGATAATAAGTATCTTCTGGTGGCAGACCAGGGAATGGACCATGTGAATGTCTACAGTCTGGACCTGAACAAGGGAAAGGTGAGGCTCATGGATATTATCCGCAGCGAGCTGGAGTCCGCACCCAGACATATCAAGATTTCCCAGGACGGAAGATTCATTTATATTGTACATGAATGGAAATGCTATATTGATGTTTATTCTTATGAGGACAGAAACGGCATGCCGTATTTTGAGAAGGTGCAGACTGTTGAGACGGTTTCCCTTACCAAGGGAAGCAACAATGCGGCCAGTGCATTGAGCTTTTCCAGCGATTACAATTATCTGCTCAGCACCAATGCAGGGG
>NZ_CEWDFQ010000098.1:0-9507 GCF_982438285.1 Acetatifactor sp.
TGGGTAAGGTTTCCCACATTTACCTGAATGGCTCCAATATAAATCAGAAGAATTATGGCGCCATTTACGATCACATAGGTCACGGGATTCATGAAGGCGCTGATCTTCCCCACAAACATCTGCAGGGCGGCAAGAGCCTGATTATTCTCCTGAAAGCGTTCCTTTTCCCGCTCCTCCTGGTGAAAGGCACGAATTACACGCACTCCTGTGAGATTCTCTCTTGTGATCCCAAGTATCCGGTCCAGACCAGCCTGCACCTTTTTATACAGCGGAATAGTCCAGAGCATAATTCCAAAAACCACAACTCCAAGGGCCGGAATCGCCACTGCAAACACCAGCGCGCTCTTCACATCTATGGTGAAAGCCATGATCATGGCGCCAAACACAATGATGGGAGAACGCAGAAACAGGCGCAGCACCATATTCACCCCGGACTGCACCTGATTGATGTCACTGGTCATCCGTGTGATCAGGGTGGAGGTTCCCGCCCGGTCAAGATTGGTAAAGCTTAAGGACTGAATATGGTCGAACAGAGACTGCCGCAGCTTTGTGGCAAATCCCACAGCCGCCTTGGCCGCAAAATACTGTGCGGTAATGGAGGACACCAGCCCCACCGCTCCCAGAGCCAAAAGACAAAGCCCCATTTGAGCGATATATCCCATATCCTCCTGTGCAATTCCCCTGTCTATGATGCCCGCCATCACCAGGGGAACCAGCAGCTCAAAAAGAGCCTCCAGCAGCTTAAAAAGCGGCGCCAGCACAGACTCTTTTTTATAATCCTTCAAATAAACAAGCAATCTCCTCATCTAAAACCAAATCTCCTATTTTTCTTTCTCACAAAGCTGCATACAGGCTGCAGCGCAGTAGCCCTCCGGGCTGGGAAGCATAATCCAATGGGCTTTATCGTCAATACAGCTTCCCAGATTTTTCCCCACTCCCTGGCCAGTCAGCTTCCCATAGGCTTCCCTGCGGCACCAGCACTCATAAAAATAATTCTTCTTTTCCCTCTCCGAAGCGTATCCGGCAAACCGTCTCCTTTCCTCCTGGGAAAAAAAACGCTCTGCCAGTCTTTCCACAGGACAGTCCCTCTCCTGCTGGATATCCGCTCCGATCTCCCTTTGGGAAAAAGCGCACAGCACATAATCACCGGAATGGGAAAGACTAAAGAAATACGGGTAATTTGTCACATAGGGCTTTCCCTGTGCCCCATAAGCAAAATGCAAGGGCAGGGGCTCCCCCGCACGATCCAAAAGCTCCTGCAAGGTCAAAGAAGAAACGGTCTCCTCTTCTCTTTTTGAAAGGAGCGCTTCCTGCAGGGCCAGCTGAAGCAAAAGTCCAGCGCCGGCGCTTTCCAGCCGTTTTCTTGGATTTTTTATGCTCTGGATACGATTTCGCCTTTCCTGATCCAGCCCCTTTAGGATGGATTCCAGCCAAAAATCTTCCCCCTGCCCATCTGCCCCTTTCAGAGACAGCAGATAAAACCGTTCCTCCATATTTTTCCAGCAGTTCCTCTCTTCATCTGTGCTTTAAGTACAAGAAGGCTGTCGGAAATCTACCAGCTCCGCCAGCCTCCTTTTTCAAAACGCCTGTACTTTTTTGCGCACTCATTCCCCAGTAATCTGCAGATGCAGCTCTGCAAGCTGTGCATCGTCCACCACATCGGGAGCGTTTGTCATCAGGCAGGAGGCATCCTTTACCTTAGGGAAGGCAATGACCTCTCGAATGCTCTCCGCCTTTGTCAAAAGCATCACAAACCGGTCCATGCCGATGGCCAGTCCCGCATGAGGAGGCACACCGTACCGGAAGGCATTTAACAAAAAGCCGAACCGTTCCCATGCCTGCTCCTTGGTAAAGCCCAGCACCTCAAACATTTTCTCCTGAATGTCATCCTGGAAGATACGGACGCTGCCGCCCCCCAGTTCCACACCGTTTAATACAATATCATAGGCCTTTGCCCGCACCCTTCCGGGATCCGTCTCCAGCATGGGAAGATCCTCCTCCATGGGCATGGTAAAGGGATGGTGCATGGCCGTAAAACGGTTCTCCTCCTCGCTCCACTCAAGCAGAGGAAACTCCGTCACCCACAAGAAGTCAAATCTGTCGTTATCAATAAGCCCCAGCTGCCCAGCCAGCTCGCAGCGAAGAGCCCCTAAAACAGCCCACACATTCTTTAAACCATCCGCCGCAAACAAAAGCAGATCTCCAGGCTCTGCCTCCATTGCCCCAGCCAGTCTCTCAAGCTCTTCCCCTGTCATAAACTTTGCAAAGGAGGATTTGTAGGTTCCATCCTCCTGTACCGATAAATAGGCCAGCCCCTTTGCGCCATATCCCTTTGCAAACTCCACCAAAGCGTCGATTTTCTTTCTGGGCATCCCGGCCTGTCCTTTTACATTGATCCCCCGGACACTGCCGCCGTTTTCCAGGGCGGAGGTAAACACGCCAAAGCCGCAGCCCCTGACGGTCTCCGAAACGTCCACCAGTTCCATGCCAAAACGGGTATCCGGCTTATCCGAGCCGAAACGGTTCATGGCCTCCGTCCAGGTCATGCGTCTGATGGGCAGCTGCACATCAATTCCGATGGCATCCTTACATACCCTGGCCACCATCCGCTCTGTCACGTCGATCACGTCGTCCACATCCACAAAGGACATCTCCAAGTCCACCTGAGTAAATTCCGGCTGTCTGTCCGCACGAAGATCCTCGTCCCTAAAGCACTTTGCAATCTGGAAATAACGGTCATACCCAGAGCACATCAGAAGCTGCTTAAACAGCTGGGGAGACTGAGGCAGCGCATAAAAGGCGCCTGGATGCACACGGCTTGGCACAAGGTAATCTCTGGCTCCCTCCGGCGTAGATTTCTGCAGAATGGGCGTCTCGATCTCCAAAAATCCCTCTGATTCCATAAAGCGGCGGATATTGGCAGCGATTTTGCTGCGCAGTATGAGATTTTTCTGCAGATCCGGCCTGCGCAGGTCAAGATAACGATACTTTAAACGCAGCTCCTCCTTGGTCTTGGAATCCGCTTCAATAGGAAAGGGCGGCGTCTGGGCCTCAGAGAGGATTCTGATCTGCTCTGCCCTCACCTCCACCTCTCCGGTGGCAAGGCCTTCGTTGACAGCGCCCTGGCGTCTCTCCACTTTTCCCGTCACTGCCACCACAAATTCGCTCCGAAGCCTTTCCGCCTTTGCAAAGCTTTCGGCTCCGCACTCGCTCTCCTCAAAAATAACCTGCAGAATCCCTGCTCTGTCACGCAAATCCACAAATATGATACCGCCCTTATTGCGCTGCTTCTGCACCCAGCCCATAACGGTAACGCTCTCTCCCACATTCGCCGCAGACAGCTCCCCGCAGCGGCATGTCCTTTTTAAGCCTTTCATCGACTCAGCCATAATTTACCTCTCTCTTCGTCCGCACTTTTAATTTTTAAGGGGATTCTTATAAAATTCCACAAATTCCTCATAGCCCTCTTTTTCCAGCTGCTCTTTTTGGAATTTTTTGTTTTTGTTCATACGCACCACCAGCACCTGGCTGCCGTCTTTTCTGGCCTCCTGGGCCTTTCGAATGATCTGCCCCAGGGCATCTGCCTCCACGCCCTTTTCAATCAGATAAGCGATCTGTTTCGGCTTCTTTGGCACCTGAAAGCCATTCTCCATTAGCAGCATGATAATCCGTTCAAAGCCGATGGAAAAACCACAGGCCGGCACATCATTTCCGGTAAATTTTCCAACCATTTTGTCATAGCGCCCGCCTCCCCCGCAGCTTCCGCCAAATTCCGGAATGGCTATCTCAAAGATAGTTCCCGTGTAATAGGACATTCCTCTCACTAAGGCAGCGTCAAACACCATCTCAAAGTCGGCACTCTTTGCAGCATCTACGCTTGTTATGATCTCCTGCAGTCCTCCTTTTACCTCCGGCTCCAGAAAATCCCCCAGCGCATCCGCCAGATAGGCTATGCCGTCCTTTGCCTCAGAAAGTCCCTCAAACAGGGCCAGATATTTTTCCACGCAGCCCTTTTCAAAGCCGTTGTCCAAAAGCTCCTTTTCCACACCGGGAAGGCCGATCTTATCCCTCTTATCCAGAGTGATAAATACGCTGTCAAAATCCTTCTCGTCAAAGCCGCTGTACGCCGCCATGGCCTTCAGTATCCTTCTGTCGTTGATCCGTATCTGGAATTTCTGAAAGCCCAGCCTGCCCAGGGTGGTTGTGGTGGCTAAAATCAGCTCAATCTCCGCCAGATTGGAGGGCTCTCCCAAAATATCTATGTCGCACTGCATAAACTGGCGGAATCTTCCCCTCTGGGGCCTGTCCGCCCGCCAGACATTTCCCATCTGCAGCGCCTTAAAGGGAGTGGGAAGCTTCGCCGCGTTGTTGGAATAATAGCGCACCAGGGGCACAGTCAGATCATAGCGAAGCCCGCTGTCTACAACCTCCTCCTCGGATACGGCCGCCTCCACATTCAGCTTTTCCCCACGCTTCAGAATCTTAAAAATCAGCTTCTCGTTATCGCCGCCCTGCCTGCTGGTCAAATTTGCAATGTTTTCCACACAGGGCGTCTCTATGGACGTAAATCCAAACCTGCCGTAGGTATCCTTGATCACGCCTATCACATAATCCCTGATCTGCATTTCCTCCGGCAGAATGTCCTTCATGCCTGTCACAGGCTTCTTGCTAAGTGCCATGCCATCTCTCGCTTTCATCCAAATTTATCTATTCCATGATATAGTTTTTCCGGGATGCTGTCAAGCCGCAGTTGCCCAGCGCAGACGGATTCGGCGTATGACCATTACAGACAATACTGCAACTGCCGTCAGGAAGGTATATATCATGAGATACGCCAAAGACACAGATATCACATTGCCCAGATATTCCGATGCCATGCCGTTTACCAGGGGCACTATAAAATCAACTGTCCCGTGAATCAGGACACATGCCCCAACGCCCACAATATCCTTTTTCTGGCTGACAAAATAGCAGACAATCATACTTAACGCCATATGCAGGATTACAGTGAGAATTCTTTCATAGCCCGCTAACAAAAATATGCCCGGATTCGCATTCACCAGGCTCTCCTTCACCGCTAAAAGCTGTGTGGTATCCACCCCCAGCGCCGCCGTCTGCTCTATCACAGCGTCAAAGCTTCCTGTATTGATCATGATAATGTACACTAAATTATTGATATAGGTCAGCCCTACAATCACCATCGCCTCAATGCTGCCGTGGCCTAAGCCTGCCGCCAGACCTCTTACATAGGTCAGTCTTTTCCCCATAAGCTTGGCTGCAATATATCTGCCCGCCGCCTCAAACAGCGCCGCCGTAAGGGCCAGAAGCAGGCAATACCATACATAGTGTTTTGTTGCAAAGGCCGTAAACCAGGAAGTCATGGAAAGCACGCTTAAAATGGGGCTTCTTAAGAGAATCTGGAATACGAAAAAGCCCGCCGCGCCCAAAAGCCATGCCGTCCAGACCCCCTTTCCCTTGTTTTTTATGCCATATACAAGATACACGATCACAGGTAAAACCAGACAGATAAATAATGTGATGGAAACTGTTATAATTGTTGCCGCCGATACCATGCGCCGTCCTCCCTTGCTCCTAAAATGCTTCCTTGCGCTGAATCATCTCATCAATTTTCTCAATGTAAAGCGTCACGTCCTTCACATTGCTGATGCGCTCAATCCTGCCGTCCGGCAGCACAAGCTTTGAGATGCTTCCCGCACCGCAGGCTATAATGGTCTGCTTCTCTTCCATAATCAAAATATTGTAAAGCCCATATTTCCCCGGCCTTGCATAGCCCACATTTTCAAAATTTCCCGAAATATTTTTCTGACGGTACAAATAGTAGGGCTCCATGTGAAGCCGCCTTGCCCCCTTTTCTGCAATCTCCATGGTTTCATCCGTATTTTTAAGCATGGAAATTCCGTTTTCCTGTATCCATTGGTTCAGCTTAGAGGCCCGCTTTACCGCCAGGGAATGCACCGTAAGACTGTCCGGGCCAAGCTCTGCCACCCGGTCTATGGTGTACTGCACATCCTGCGCAAGCTCCCCCGGAAGTCCCAAAATCAAATCCATGTTGATGTTGTCAAAGCCCATCTGCCGCGCCAAAAAAAATGCCTCCTCCACCTGGGCCGCTGAAGCCTTTCTGCCGATTCGATCCAGAGTCTCCTGCTTCATGGTCTGAGGATTGACGGAAATGCGGTCCACTCCCTTTTCCTTAAGCACGGAAAGCTTTTCCTGCGTAATGCTGTCCGCCCTTCCTGCCTCCACCGTAAATTCCTTCACCTGGGAAAAATCAAAAAAATGCTTTATCCCCGAAAGCAGTCTGTCTAATTGCTCCGCCTCCAGCGTGGTAGGGGTTCCCCCGCCTATATATACACAGTCAAGCCGCTTTCCCTGGTATTTGCGGGCCACATATTCCAGTTCCTTTAAGAGACAGTCCACATAGCGGTCCACTATCTTACGATATCCCCCAATGGGATAAGAGGTAAAGGAACAGTACAGGCAGGTGGTGGGACAAAAAGGAATGCCTACATAAAGACTATAGCCAAGGCTATAGTCTCGGCTATAGCCTTTGTCTTCGCATAATATCTTTGACAGGATTTCCCGCTCCCTCTCTGCGATATCAATGCTGAGAGCGGCTTTTTCTTTGCTGACAAAGTGTTTATCCTCTAAGTAGTCCATGATCTCCTGTCTGTTCTTTCCCTGCTCCAGCATTCCGTATGCAATTTTCGTGGGCCGGATTCCCGTCAGGTTCCCCCAGGGCAGCTTTCTTCCGGTTTCCCTGCAAAGCACCTGATAGAGAAATGCCTTAAAGCCATTTTTAAAGTCGCTCCTGGTCTCCGGTACAGACCT
Organism: Acetatifactor sp.; assembly: GCF_982438285.1. Lineage (NCBI taxonomy): Bacteria > Bacillati > Bacillota > Clostridia > Lachnospirales > Lachnospiraceae > Acetatifactor > Acetatifactor sp. The sequence continues at coordinate 6,850 of NZ_CEWDFQ010000098.1, forward strand.
TTTCTCCTCTTCTTTCGCCTGCCATTTATGCTCTCGTCCCTCCAGGCAGATTCTGGCGCCGCCTTCCCCTATCTCAATTTCCGCAAAAAAACGCTCCTCCCTCTCTCCGGATAGCACCTTCACGTTCCTGTCAGGATAAAAGGCCTTCACCAGCGCGTGCACATCATATTCAAAGGAGGGATCATTTAAGCTTACAAGCAATGTAGATTCCATTTTTTATCTCCGTTTTCTGGTCTGCAAAAATCGCAGCAAAGCGCTGCGATTTTGTTCAAAAATATTTTTCTGCAAGCTATACGCAGAAAGGATTATAGCTCTTTTCATGGCCCACTGTGGTGCCATCCCCATGTCCCGGGTAAAGCTTGGTCTCCTCTGGAAGGGTAAAAATCTTCTCCTTTATGGAGCGGATCAAGGTTCCCATGCTTCCTGTGGGAAAATCCGTCCTTCCCACAGATTCCAGAAAAATGGTGTCGCCGCACAGAAGAAAACCTGCCTCCTCAAAATAGTAACAGCAGCCTCCCGCCGTGTGTCCCGGAGTGGCGATCACCCTGCAGGTCATTCCGGCCACAGCAATCTCCTCTCCGTCCTTCACATAAACGTCCGCCTCCAGGGTACAGGGCCTGCCTGCCATCTTGGACACATTTTTCACAGCGTCGCCCAAAAGCGCTCTCTCCGCCTCGCAGGCATAGACAAGCACAGGCTCCGCTCCCCGCTCTGCCGCATCCTCATTTGCCCTTTTTCGCAGCTCCTCACAGCCCCAAATGTGGTCAAAATGTCCATGGGTCAACAAAATGCCCACAACGCAAAATCCGTTTTTCTTCAGGGTGTCAAAGATTGCCGCCCCCTGATCTGCAGGATCGGCCACGAGAACCCGGCTGTCTCCTGTCCTGTATAAAAAATAACAATTGGTCTGGCATGATCCCAGCACCATTCTCCCGATTTTTATTTCACCCATCATCCAGTCGTCCTTTCGATATCAATCACACTCTCAATTCCTCTGATCTTGTCTATTACCCGGTTTAGCTCTTCCCTGCTTCCAATCTCGAAGGTGGTCTGCAGTGTGGCAAGTCCCTGCTTGCTGGTACGGGTGTTCATGGAGAGAATGTCTATATTTTTCTCTGTCAATGCCTTGGAGATATCTGCCAGCAGACCGTTTCTGTTGTTTGCAAATATTTTGATCTCCGCCACATACTTCTCAGCCTGGGCATCCTCTGGCACCTGCCACTCCGCGTCGATCAGCCTGGCTCTCTCTATCTCCGGCAGATTGATGATATTGATGCAGTCCGTCCTGTGTATGGAGATGCCTCTCCCCCGGGTGACAAAGCCCACGATCTCATCCCCCGGCACAGGGGAGCAGCACTTGGAAAAGCGCACCGACAAGTCGGCGATTCCCTTTACCACAATGCCGCTTTTTGACTTGGTTCTGGCGTGCATCAAGGGCAGAGTATCCGTATTGGCCGCAATATTGGCCAGCACCTCCTCGTTTGTCAGCTCCTTCTTGTGCTCTCTGTCATAGAGCTCGTGAAGCTTATTTACAATCTGTCCCTCTTTCAAAGCTCCGTGTCCAATGGCGGCCAGCACCGAATCCCAGTCCCTGAAGCCGTACTTTCGCATCACCGCTTCCATGTAGCTTTGCTTTAACAAGCTGGAGAGGTTGATGGATTTTGTTTTGCAGTAGGACTGGAGAAGCTCTCTACCCTTGATGATATTGTCTTCCTTCAGCTCATTCTTAAACCATTGATTGATCTTATTTTTGGCCTGGGTGCTTTTTACCAGATTCAGCCAGTCCCGGCTGGGGCCCTTTGAGTTTTGAGAGGTAATGATCTCAATGCGGTCGCCGTTTTTGATCTCGTAGTCGATGGTGACCAGCCTGCCGTTCACTCTGGCTCCCACCATCTTATTTCCCACAGCCGAATGAATGCTGTAGGCAAAATCAATGGGCGTAGAGCCCGCTGGAAGGTTCTTCACCTCTCCTGTAGGAGTAAAGCAGTACACACTGTCGGAGAACAAATCCAGGTCATTCTTTAACAGGTTCATAAATTCCCTGTTGTCAGACATATCCCTCTGCCACTCCAGAATCTGGCGCAGCCAGACCAGCTTTTCCTCTTCCTGGGTCTCCACCTTTTTGCCGTCGGAGGCCTCTTTATATTTCCAATGGGCGGCAATACCGTATTCCGCCGCCTTGTGCATTTCAAAGGTTCTGATCTGTATCTCAAATGGCTGTCCGTTGGTGCCAATCAGCGTAGTGTGCAGAGACTGGTACATATTGGGCTTGGGCATGGCGATATAATCCTTAAACCGCCCCGGAATAGGCTTATACATTTCATGGATAACACCCAGGGCTGCATAGCAGTCCTTCACGGTGTCCACAATGATCCGGACGGCAAACAGATCGTAAATCTGATCCAGGGTTTTATTCTGGTTTTTCATCTTTTTATAGATGCTGAAGAAATGCTTTACCCGCCCGTCCACCTTTGCCTTGATGCCTGCATTGGCAATGTGCTCGCTGACCTCATCCACAATACTCTGGATATATTTTTCCCGGACACTTTTGCGCACGGCAATTTTGTCCACCAGATCGTAATAAACCTCCGGCTCCAGATATTTTAGGGACAAGTCGTCCAGCTCCGTTTTGATCTTGCTGATACCCAGCCTCTGGGC
>NZ_CEWDFQ010000099.1:0-9221 GCF_982438285.1 Acetatifactor sp.
TGATTACGTCATTCTTTCTCGGTGTGTATCTGCCAAACGGCGTTATAAGCTCCGTGCGTTCCGTATCCTTACAATCGGTATTTATGACCATATATGCCCTGTTACCGCCTATATTGAACCAAACCTCACAGACGAAGCTGTCGCCAAAGCCGTAAAACTGAAAGAATCCGTCATGTGACTTGAAAATCACAAAGTCTTCCATGCCCTCGGAAACAAGGCTTATGTAATAGTCGGCCTCTTTAAAAACGACTTTTTCGGCCTTTACGCCGCCAGCCGTTTCAACATCAGGGACTCTTAAGATGCCCGTTTTCGGCAGGCTTCCCTCTGCTGCGGCAAACACGACATTGACAAAGCTCTCTATGCCGTCCCCCGCCCCATTAATTATACGCTTCTGTACTTTCGTAATGGGAGAGGCGGTAATTTTTCCGTCCTGTGTAGAAAGTATAGGAAAGCCTTTGTTCTCTGTCCAGGCAAAGCCCTTTTCCGAAAGTCCCTCTCTCAGCAGCATTTCCCCAATATAAGCCCCGAACATGACAGCCACAGACGAAAGCGTTTTCTTTCCTTCCTCTCCGTCATAGCGTTCAATATTGTCATGATAGGCTCCGAGGATTACATCTGCATTTTTAGCGCTCTCAACCGTGTAATCGAGTTCTATCCCGCTTTTTTTGGCATAGCTTACGGCTTCCTCCGCGATACTGCCCGCAATTTCTTTAAATTGTTCCATCTATAGCTCACCTCCCCGGTAGATGGAAAGTTATAGCATATACTCAATAATAGTACGGTCCGCCCTTTGGCGGAAACTTGCAATCCCATTCCAAATGAGTTGCAATATGCTCCTTTGCTGTCCGCCAGAGCCGCCCACGGTCGCATCTCAGCCAGGCAAAGGGCGCGGAGTTGAGATAGATGAAGTAGTCTGCGTTCAAATGGTAGCCGCCCGTATCCAGGATCACCTGTTTCCGCTGGCATAAGACAGCCCCTCCTGTTTCTTTTGTCTGCCTCCTCAAATCGGATTTTTCGTTGATTTCATTGTATCATATTGTTGATATAAAGTCTACGAAAATTCAGGTGGTTGGAAGCGTAGAACAGGGCAGATAGCAGATGTTCTTTTAGATTGCCTTACAAAGAATGGGAAATCCCGGCTTATCTTGCCAGGATTTCCCATTCTTCATATAAGGCTTCCAGCTGTGCATCCACCTGTTCCTGTTCCTTCGTAAGCTCCATAAGCTTTGCGGCCTGGGTGCCCAGGGAAGGGTCGGAAAGCTGTGCGCGCAGTCGCCCAAGCTGCTCTTCCAGTGCAGCAATTTTTTCCTCACATTTTTTTAAATCGTTTTCCTTTTTCCGAATCCGGGCCTGCTCCTCCTTTTGGGCCTTCCAGTCCTGCTTTGCCTCGGAAGAGGAAGGGGCCAAAGAGGGGGCAGAAGCGTCAGCAGGAGCAAAGGAAGCCATGACAGTATCTCTTTTTTCCAGATAATAATCATAATTTCCAATGTAATTGACAAACCGGCAGGCCGTGAGCTCTAAAATGCGGTGGGCGGTCTTGTTGATAAAATAACGGTCGTGGGAGACGTAGAGGACTGTGCCCTGATACTGGTTTAAGGCATCCTCCAAAATCTCCTTTGACATGATATCCAGATGATTGGTAGGCTCATCCAGAATCAGGAAATTGGCGTTGGAAAGCATCAGCTTTGCCAGAGATACCCGTCCCCGTTCTCCGCCGCTTAAATCTGCAATGCGCTTGAATACATCGTCCCCCGTAAAGAGAAAGGCGGCCAGCACATTGCGGATTTCTGTGTTGGAGAGATTAGGATACTCGTCGGAAATTTCCTCAAAAAGAGTTTTTTCACTGTGCAGCACATGATGCTCCTGATCGTAGTAACCGATCTCTACATTGGCGCCCAGACGGAAGGAGCCGCTGTCAGCAGGAAGCAGGCCGTTGAGTATTTTGAGCAGGGTGGTCTTTCCCGTGCCGTTATCTCCGATAATGGCTGTATGCTCCCCTTTTTTCAGTTCAAAGCTTACATCCTGAAACAGGGTGTGTCCATCGAAGCTTTTGCTTAAGCCCTCCACCGAAAGCACATCCTTTCCGCTTTCCCTGCGGGGAGTGAGGGTGAGCTTCATGTCTGCCCTTGCCTCTGTGGGCCGCTCGATCACGTCCATCTTATCCAGCAGCTTTTCCCGGCTTTCCGCCCGTTTGATGGATTTTTCCCGGTTGAAGGAGCGCAGCTTTTCGATGACGGCCTCCTGATGCTTGATTTCCCGCTGCTGATTCATGTAGGCATTCCAGGCCGCAGCCCTAAGCCTTTCCTTCTTTTCCGCGTAGGCAGAGTAGTTGCCGGAAAAGGTTGTGGACTTTGTCTGGTCGATCTCTATGATTTTTTGGGCAATGCGGTCCAAAAAGAAACGGTCGTGGGACACTACCAGCACAGCGCCCTTATAATTCATCAGATAGGTTTCCAGCCAGGAAATGGAATTCATGTCCAGATGGTTGGTGGGCTCGTCCAGAATAATCAAATCCGGCTTCTGTAAAAGCAGCCGTCCCAGGGCAACTCTGGTTTTCTGGCCTCCGGAGAGGGTGGAGACGGGCTTTGCAAATTCCTCTTCCTGAAAGCCAAGCCCCTTCAGCACACCAATAATCTCGCTTTTGTAGGAATAGCCGTTTTTGGTTTCAAAGGCATGGGTGAGAGCAGAGTACTCCCGCATCAGCTCCTCCAGCCGGCCATCGTCCGCAGATTTCATGCTTTCCTCACATTCCCGCATGCGCTCCTCCAGATCGATGAGCTCCTGCTTGACGGATAAAAGCTCCTCATAAATAGAACGGGAGGTGTCCGGCTCGCTGTTTTGGGCAAGATAACCCAACGTCTTGTCCTTAGAGAGCACTGCGCCACCCTGGTCGGGCTTAAGCTCGCCCACGATAATGCGCAGAAGCGTAGTTTTGCCCGCGCCGTTTATGCCTACGATGGCGGCCTTTTCATAATCTTCTATATGGAAGCTGATATTTTCCAACACTTTGTTTTCACCAAATGCCTTGGATATATTTTGACAGGAGAGTATCATAATTTATTCCTCCTCAACATTATCATAATATTTTACCTTGGAGAAATAATCCTGTCAATTCATTGACAAGTTTTTAACATTCGTCTATAATAATTTTATAAAATAGTTTGGAGGTAGTATCTTTGGAAGAAAAAGAAATTTCTCAAGCTGTCATCAGCCGTCTGCCAAGATATTTCCGTTATCTGGGAGAGCTTAAGGATGAAGGGGTTGAGCGGATATCCTCCCAGGAGTTAAGCGAGCTGATGAAGGTGACGGCATCCCAGATTCGGCAGGATTTTAATAATTTCGGCGGCTTTGGACAACAGGGCTATGGTTATAATGTGGAATATCTCTATAAGGAAATCGGCAAGATTCTCGGGCTGGATGAGAAGCACAACTTTATTATAATAGGAGCGGGAAATTTAGGACAGGCGTTGGGGAATTACCTGAATTTTGAGCGGAGAGGCTTTATTTTCCGGGGAATGTTTGACAAGAATCCAGCGCTTGTGGGCAAGGACGTGAGAGGGGTCAAGGTCATGCCCATGGAGGAGATGGAGCGCTTTGTCAGGGAGAACGACATCGATATCGCCGTGCTTACCATCCCCAAATCGGGTGCGGAGGAAGTGGCGGAGAGGCTTGTGGCAAATGGAATCCGGGCAATCTGGAATTTTGCCCATGTGGATTTGAATGTGCCGGAAGGAATTCAGGTGGAAAATGTGCATCTTTCCGACAGCTTGATGAAGCTATCCTATAATATCGGCCGTTATAAGCGGGAAAAGGATAAAGCATAGCAGGAGGAAGCTATGGGGAGCGAGGATAAAAAGGAAATTTTTTCAGGGGCCCTTCAAGGGAAAAAAATTCCAATATTGACGCTGGACAATAAATGGTACCGGCTGCTGGACGAGACTGGCAAGGCAGCTGCAGGAGAGCTGACAGAACACCTCAATGAGCTTTTGCGCAGACAGGGAAAGCTCAATACAGAGTCCAAGGAAATCAGAAAGCTGAAAAAGAAGCTGATGAGCGAGATTGTACCTATGGTAAATGAAGCAGAGCAAAGCGAAAATGCCGCCCTGGAGCAGAAAATAGAGGACAACAAGCGCCTGATTGCGGAGTGCAATGAAAAGCTGGCAAAATATCAGGACGAGATGCTTGAATTGCCTGGGGAGATTGACAAAGTCAATTTTCAACTGATGCTCTTTACCATGGAATGCTGTTATAGGACCATGAAGGAAAACAGAGCGGCCATTCAGGAGATTACGGACTGGGTGACTCAGGTCAGGATTGACTTAAAAAAGAATCTGATCCGCAGGCAGGAGATGGAGCAGCAGAATCAGGAAATCTATTCCTATATGCACGATGTGTTCGGAGCGGATGTGGTGGATTTATTTGATATGAGCATGTTTCCGGAGAATTCTTCGGAAAAATAGCAATGGGAAATACGCTTTGCGGGCTTCCTGGGTTGTGAATAAAAAGGATTGTTGCAGAACAGTCCTTTTTGTTTTATACTTGGAATGCGCAAAGGACAGCGCAGAAATGAGGCAAATATGAAATATCTGGTCACTGCAGAGGAAATGAAAGAATATGACCGCAATACCATAGAAAGAATCGGCATTCCGGGCATGGTGCTTATGGAGAGAGCGGCGCTTGCGGCACTTGGAGAAATCCGGAAGATTATGGAAAAATGTCAGGATCAGAGGAAAAGAGTGCTGATTCTTGCCGGGATGGGGAACAATGGCGGAGACGGACTTGCATTGGCCAGGCTTCTTGCAGAGGAGTCCTGGGAGGTGGAGGTATGGCATGTGGGAGAAAGAAAAAAGGCTTCTCCACAGTGGGAGAAGCAGTCTGCCATTCTGCAAAATTATCCTGTGAAAACAGGCAGCAAACCTCTCAGGGAGGAATATACTATTTTAATAGACGCATTATTCGGAGTAGGACTTTCCAGAGAGGTGACGGGAGAGTTCGCCCAGGCCATAGAAACCTTTAACAGCCTTTCGGGGTATAAGATAGCCCTGGACGTTCCAAGCGGCATTGATTCTGACACCGGACGGGTGCTGGGAACAGCCGTGAGGGCGGATATGACGGTGACCTTTGGATTTTTGAAAAGGGGGCTTGTGCTGTATCCGGGCTGTCTTTACTGCGGAGAGGTGAAAGTAGACGGCGTTGGAATCGGCGAAGCCAGTTTTTTTGGAAGGAAGCCGCAGATGTTTTGCTATGACGAAGCCGCAGAGAGCCTTCTGCCCCTTCGGGACCCGGCGGGCAATAAGGGCACCTTTGGCAAGGTGGTTTTGGCGGCGGGCAGCAGGAATATGGCGGGAGCCGCAGTGCTGGCTGCCAGGGCGGCCTACCGGATAGGCGCCGGTATGGTCAAGGTGATCACGCCAGAGGAAAACAGAGTGATTGTGCAGCAGCAGGTGCCGGAGGCTTTGCTTGGGAGCCCAAAGGAGCTTTTGCAGAGTCTTAAGTGGGCGGATGTGATTGCCGCCGGCCCCGGACTTTCCACTGGAAAGCAGGCCCTGGAGCTTTTGCGGAGCCTGATCTTTGAAAGCAGCCTTCCCCTGGTGCTGGACGCAGATGCCTTGAATCTGCTTTCTGAGGAGAACACATTTTTTCAGGAGCTGTCCAGACAGGGGGCGGCGGGCAGGAGGATGATTTTGACGCCTCATGTGGGAGAGCTTTCCAGACTTATGGGAAAAACGGTGCAGGAGCTTAAGGAAAATCTCCCTGATGCAGGAGTAAGGCTTGCAGAAAGGCTTCACGCCGTTTTAGTGGTAAAGGATGCCCGTACCTTTGTGTGCCGGGAAGATGGGACTGTGTGCGTAAATCTGGCGGGCAACAGCGGCATGGCAACCGCCGGAAGCGGCGACGTTTTGGCGGGGGTGATAGCCGGACTGTGTGCACAGGGGATGGAACCCTTTGAGGCCGCTGCCGCAGGCGTCTGTCTGCATGCAAGGGCGGGAGACAAGGCAGCCTGCAGATGCGGTGAACACGGCCTGATGGCGGGAGACATTATTGAAAATATGGCATTTTGCCAGGATACGCAAAGGAAAGAAATCAGATGGACGAATGGAACGAGAAATTAAAGGCCTGTCAGAGAGGGTATGTGGAGATAAATCTGGATGGTATTGTGGAAAACATGTGCAGCATGAAAAGACATATCGGAGCGCATACAAAAATGCTGGGCGTGGTCAAGGCAGACGGCTATGGGCATGGCAGCGTTCCTATTGCCAGATGTCTTGAGGAGCTTGATTTTCTGTACGGCTTTGCTGTGGCTACGGTGGAAGAAGCCTGCAGGCTGCGGCGCGCGGGAATCAAAAAGCCCATCCTTATTCTAGGCTATGCCTTTCCCGATTCTTATGAAATGCTTGCAAGATGGGAAATTCGTCCGGCAGTGTTCCGGGAGGACTCCCTTAAGGCGCTGTCCCAAGGGGCAAAAGCGGCTGGAAAGCGCCTTAAGGTGCATGTAAAGGTAGATACGGGAATGAGCAGGATTGGCATTACGCCAGACGATGCGGGGCTTTCCTTTGTGCGCAGGCTTTCCATGGAGCCGGGGATTGAGATAGAGGGGATATTCACCCATTTTGCCAAAGCGGACACAAGGGACAAAACCAGCGCCCGACAGCAGCTTGGCATTTTCCAGGATTTTTTGAAAAGAATAGAAGAGGAGCTTGGCATCAAAATTCCCATAAAGCATTGTTCCAACAGCGCGGGGATTCTGGAGCTGCCGGAGGCAGACATGGATTTGGTCAGAGCAGGCATTGCCCTGTACGGACTTTATCCTTCCGGGGAGATGCGCAGGGATGTGGTGCCCCTGCGGCCGGCCCTGTCCTGGTACAGCACAGTAATCTATCTAAAGACCATTCAAAAGGGTCAGAGCGTGGGCTATGGCTCTACCTTTACCGCAAAACGGGATACCCGGGTGGCAACGATTCCCATGGGCTATGCAGACGGCTATCCACGGTCCCTGTCGGGGAAGGGATATGTGCTGATCAGGGGAAGAAAGGCCCCCATACTGGGCAGAATCTGCATGGACCAGTTTATGGCAGATGTCTCGGAGATACCGGAGGCTGCAGAGGGTGACCGGGTGACGCTGATTGGCTTTGATGGAAGAGAGCAGATCAGCGCAGAAGAGCTGGGGGAGCTGTCGGGACGTTTTCACTATGAATTGGTCTGCGACATTGGAAAGAGAATCCCCAGAGTCTATCTCCAGGGCGGAGAAAAATTTTGAATACCTCCAGATAAAACGGCAATACTATCGTACAAACAACGAGAGCTGTAGACAGCGGAAGCTGTTTGTATGGCAGAATGGAGGAAAAATGAAAAGAGGAGATGTATATTACGCGGATTTAAGACCGGTCATTGGCTCGGAACAGGGAGGCATACGGCCAGTGCTGATCATCCAGAATGATGTGGGAAACAGGCACAGCCCCACCGTGATCTGCGCAGCCATTACCTCTAAGATGAACAAGGCAAAGCTTCCCACTCACATAGAATTGAACGCAAAGCTTTATGATATGGATAAGGACTCTGTGGTTTTATTGGAGCAGCTTAGGACGATTGATAAGAAGCGTCTCAAAGACAAGGTATGCCATCTGGACGGCGAGGTCATGCAAAGGGTGAACAAGGCCCTGATGATTAGCCTGGAATTGGATACATAAAGGACCCGGGCTTGCAGTTCTTGACGAATGATATGGAAAATGGTATATTTATGGAAAATGTCTTTATGCAGAAGGCTTTGCAGGATAGAAGGAACAAAAGGAGAAAACCATGTCAGGACATTCAAAATTTGCTAATATTAAACATAAAAAGGAGAAAAACGACGCCGCCAAGGGAAAGATTTTTACCATTATCGGAAGAGAGATCGCGGTGGCCGTGAAAGAGGGCGGACCGGACCCGGGCAACAATTTCAAGCTGGCTGCGGTGATCGCCAAGGCAAAAGCCAATAATATGCCAAACGACACCATTGAAAGGGGCATAAAGAAGGCGGCCGGAGACACGGGAAATGTAAATTATGAATATGTCACCTACGAAGGCTATGGACCAAGCGGCATTGCCATTATCGTAGATGCGCTTACAGACAATAAAAACCGCACCGCAGCCAATGTGAGAAGCGCCTTTACCAAGGGACAGGGAAATGTAGGCACACCCGGCTGCGTGTCCTTTATGTTTGACAAAAAGGGGCAGATTATCATTGATAAGGAAGAGTGCGATATGGAGGCGGACGATCTGATGATGCTTGCACTGGATGCAGGCGCGGAGGATTTTTCCGAGGAGGCGGACAATTTTGAGGTGCTCACCGATCCGGACAGCTTCGAGGGGGTGAGGAAGGCCCTGGAGGACGCCGGCATTCCCATGCTGAGCGCTGAGGTGACCATGATTCCTCAGAATTATGTGGAGCTGACAGACGAAACGGCCATAAAGAACCTGCAGAAAACGCTGGATCTTTTGGATGAGGATGACGACGTACAGGCAGTTTATCACAACTGGGACGAATAAGGCGCACAGGGAGCTTAGGCTGAAAGGCAAAAAGAGCGTGGAAATGAGGAAAAAAGATGGAAAATAATTACAAAAAAGAAACGATTTGCATACAATCCGGATGGAAGCCTGTTAATGGACAACCCCGTGTGCTGCCCATTATTCAGAGTACTACCTTCAAATACGATACTTCAGAGCAGATGGGCAGGCTCTTCGATTTGGAAGAGAGCGGTTATTTTTATACAAGACTGCAGAATCCCACCAATGACTTTGTAGCCCAGAAGATTTGCGAACTGGAGGGCGGAGCTGCCGCCATGCTTACCAGCTCCGGACAGGCTGCCAACTATTACGCAGTATTCAATATCTGTGAAGCGGGGGATCATGTGGTTTTGTCCTCCACGGTTTACGGCGGCACCTTCAATCTTTTGACGGTTACCATGAAAAAAATGGGAATTCAGTGCACGGTGGTAGATCCTGATGCGCCGGAGGAGGAGATTGCAAAGGCATTTCAGGAGAATACGAAGTGTGTTCTTGCGGAGACCATTGCAAATCCGGCGCTGGTGGTTTTGGATATTGAAAAATTTGCGCGTCTGGCCCATTCCCATCAGGTGCCCTTGATCGTAGATAATACCTTTGCTACGCCTATAAACTGCAATCCTTTTTTATGGGGAGCGGATATCGTAACCCATTCCACTACAAAATATATGGACGGCCAT
>NZ_CEWDFQ010000100.1:0-9200 GCF_982438285.1 Acetatifactor sp.
GTGGGCTCGGAGATGTGTATAAGAGACAGGATGGGTCTGGTCACGTAATCCGTAGCCATGAAAAAGGCCCCCAGCATCAGACCGCCCCCTGCAAGCTGCGCAGAAAGATACGCCGGATCAAAGCCATGTCCGCCGAAGATGCCTGTAAACAATACAAAGGTGACAAGATAGCTTCCCGGAATCCTCAAATCAATAATGCCAAGCAAAATCAGAAAGCATGCCCCAATCAGAAGAGCGATCATAGAGGTCTCTCCGATGGTTCCAGCCGTACGTCCAATCACCATGCTCATTACGTCAACGCTCTCACCGGCCTTAAGGGACGCCAGGGGCGTGGCTCCTGTATACGCATCACAGGAAAAATCCGTCATCTGCGCAGGAAAAGAAATCAAAAGAAAGCATCGGGCCGCCAGCGCCGGATTCATAAAGTTCTGCCCCAGTCCTCCGAAAAGCATTTTCACCACAAGTATGGCAAATACGCCTCCAAGAACAGCCATCCAGAGGGGAAGGCCCACCGGCAGATTCATGGCCAGCAAAAGTCCCGTCACCACAGCGGACAAATCCGTTATGGTAGTTTTTTTTCTGTAAAGGCCAAACAAAAATTCCGTCAAAACCGTACTGGCCACCGTAACCAATATCAGCAAGACCGCTCTGGGGCCGAAATTATAAATTCCAAAGCCTGCCGCCGGCAATAAGGCAATGACCACAGCAGTCATAATTCCATTTGTGGTTACCTGAGAACGGATATGAGGGTTGGATGATATTTTCATTCGTTGATTCACTTGCTCTTCCCTCCTGCTTCCTTTTTCTTTGCAAGCTGTATCTTCCGCATGGATTTAATCTCCTGGGTCAGGGGCCGTTTTGCGGGACATATGAAGCTGCAGCAGCCGCATTCGCAGCATTCCATGCCATTATGCTTCAGAAATGCCGCTTCGTCAAAGCGCTCCGCGTCATCTGCCAAAAGGCTGGGCACAACTCTTCCCGGGCAGACGTCCACACATCTTCCACAGTTGATACAGGGTCCCGGTTCCATGGCGGACACATCGTCCTTTGAAAAAGCCAGCAAAGCCGTTGAGGTCTTTGTGACAGGCACATCCAGATCAAATATCCCGATTCCCATCATGGGGCCGCCGCAGATCAGCTTCTCGGGGGCAGTCCGAAAACCTCCCGCCCCATCCACAAGCTCCTTGTAGCTGGTACCGATCCGCACCCGGAAATTCCGGGGATTTTCAATGGCATCCCCGCTGACGGTTACAATCCGCTCCATCAAAGGCCTTCCCTCTATGACAGCGCGGTAAACAGCTGCCACGGTATCCACATTATTCACTATGCAGCCTGCGTTTGCAGGCAGCATGGAGGAATTGATTTTTCTTCCGGTGACAGCGTAGATCAGCTGACGCTCCGCTCCCTGAGGATATTTTGTTTTCAGCGCTCTTACGCTGATCCGCTTTTCATCTCTGCAAAGCTGGCGAAGCAGCTTAATGCAGTCCGGCTTGTTGTCCTCCACCGCCAGAATCCCCTGGGCACTATCAAACAGCTTCAACAAAATTTTCAAGCCGCCGATCACCCGTTCCGGCTCCTCCTTCATCCTGCGGTAGTCCGAAGTCAGATAGGGCTCGCACTCCGCACAGTTCACAATCACAAACTGTATTTTATCAGGCCGCCTGGGAGAGAGCTTTACATGGGTGGGAAATCCTGCTCCTCCCATTCCCACAATACCTGCATCCTTTATAATCTGTAATATTTCATCCTTATCCAGCTTTTCCAAAGGCGCTACGGGATAAAATCCCACATCCTCGTACAAGCCGTCATTTTCTACAACAATGCTCATAACCTGCTCGCCGGTCACCGTTCTTCTGGGCTCAATCCCCTTTACCGTTCCCGAAACAGAGGCATGGACAGCTGCAGAGACAAAGCCTGCGGCCTCCCCGATCTTCTGACCGGCCAAAACCCTGTCCCCCTTACTCACGATGGGCTTCGCCGGAGCGCCAATGTGCTGCGACAAGGGATAGACCAGATCTCCCTTGGGAAGCATTTCCTGAATCGGCTTGTCCTTGGACAGCTCCTTGCCGTCATAAGGATGAATGCCTCCTGTAAATGTTAGCCTCGCCATATACTTTTCGTCCTTTCCGTATATCCGCCTGTGCGCGGTTTGCAGTTTAAATATACTATTTTTTTCAATAAAATACTACTGCAAAATAAAAATTTATGCTATGATTAATACAAAATCAGCAGTTCGGAAACTTTATCTGCGCAAGGAGGTACACCATGAAAATTTCCGAGGAAATCTTAGAACATTTTTCCATCTCCTATCCCTTAGAGCGGATTGCCCCCCTGGAACGCATTCTGTTTCTGGATATTGAGACCACCGGCTTTACTGCAAAGTCATCCTATCTCTATCTCATCGGCTGCGCCTATTACCAGTCCGGCAGATGGCACACCATACAGTGGATCGCCGAGAATTACAGTGAAGAGGCCGACGTGCTGGACGCTTTCTTTTCCTTTGCCAAGCCCTATGAATATTTGATACATTTTAACGGCAATAATTTTGATCTGCCTTTTCTTTCCCAGAAATGCCTCCAGCTTTCTCTTCCCTACAGCTTTGAAGGTTTGACCGGCATTGACCTGTACAAAAGAATCCGTCCCTATAAGTTTTTTCTGAAGCTGCCAAACTGCAAGCAAAAAACCCTGGAGCAGTTTTTGGGCATCCACAGAGAAGATGTCTTTTCCGGAGGCGAGCTGATCGGCATTTATCATGATTATGTAAAATCTCCCAGTGAATTTGCCCAAAAGGCATTGTTCCTTCACAACGCCGACGATATCAGGGGCATGCTGGAAACCCTTCCCATGTTAGCCTACTACGACCTGTTTAACGGCTCCCCCAGAGCAAAAAAGGTACAGGCCAACTCCTACCGTGACTTAAACGGACACAGCCGAAAGGAGCTGTTGATTACCCTTCAGCTTCCCACCGCTCTTCCCAAACAGATTTCTGCTTCTGCAGGCGGCTGCTATTTCCACGGTGAGGGCCGGGAGGCTTCTCTCAAGGTTCCCATCTATGAGGAGGAGCTTAAGTATTTTTACTCTAATTACAAGGATTACTACTATCTCCCCGCGGAGGATATTGCGCTTCACAAATCCGTAGCAGGCTTTGTGGACAAATCACACCGAATCCCGGCCACTGCCGCCAACTGCTATACGCGCAAATACTCTTCCTATCTTCCCCAATGGGAGCTTATTTTTGAACCCTTCTTTAAGCGGGATTACAAAAGCAAGGAGCTTTTCTTCGAGCTGACCGACGAAATGAAAAAGGACAGGGATTCCTTTACCGCCTACGCCAGCCATGTTCTGTCCATGATGGCCTCTTCCTATTAAAAAAAGAACCTGCTTGCCTTCAGGTTCTTTTTTTCTGCTATTAAGGCTTCTGGTAAAAGAAAGAATTCTTTCTTTCAAATCCCACATCCTTGTAATTCATAATCTGTTCCGTGCTTCCGATGAACAGCATACCGCCTGCAGCAAGAGAACGGCAGAATTTGCGGAATACCTCATCCTTGGCTTCCTCTGTAAAATAAATCAGCACATTGCGGCACACAATCAAGTGATATCCGCTTGGATATGTATCCTTTAAAAGATTGTGCTCCTTAAACTCCACCCGCGCCTTCACAGCATCCGCAATCTTATAGGAGGGCCCCACCTGTAAAGTACTTTTTTTTCATATCCTCCGGCACGGCTGCAATACTCTTTTCAGAGTAAAGTCCTACCTTTGCCTTGGCAATGACCTGTTTATCCAGATCAGTTGCAAATATCCTTATATGGTCCAACGGAACATGGCGTGAAAGAGCCATCACCAGGGAATACGGTTCATCGCCTGTGGAACAGGCCGCACTCCACACCTTCAGGTTTTTGCCAAATTTCTGAATCAATTCAGGAATAATCTGGGTGTCAAGAATCTTCCACTGCTCCGGGTTCCTGTAAAATTCAGACACATTGATCGTAATATAGCTGACAAATTCCTCAAACAGAGCCCGGTCTGTTTTCAATGCCTGCACATACTTGTCATAGCCCACAATCTTGTGCTTGGAAATCAAAGTGTCTATACGGCGCTTCATCTGCTTTTCTTTATAGCAGTTCAAGTCAATGGTTGTCAGGGCCAAGATCTCTCTTTTAAAATACTCATAATCAAATGCCATGAGATTTCCCCATCCCGTTATTATTCTTCACTGTTTTCCGCTTCAGCTGCAATCACTGCATCAATATCCACAGGAACCACGTCTTCGTCGGATTCCTCCGCTTTCTCTGCAGGCTCAGGCGCAAGCATTGCCTTGATACTCAGAGAAATCTTTTTGTCCTCTTCGTTGAAATCCACAACCTTTGCGGTAATTTCCTGTCCGATGCTCAGCACATCCGACGGCTTCTCCACGTGCTCCTTGGCAATCTGGGAAACATGCAAAAGCGCGTCCACTCCGGGCTCCAGCTCTACAAAAGCGCCGAAATCCGTCATTCTGGCAACCTTACCGGTCACCACATTTCCCACCGCATATTTTACAGCCGCATCCCTCCAGGGATTGGCCTCGTCAAATTTCAAGGACAGTGCAATCTTGTTGCCGTTAATTTCCTTAATCAGCACCTTAAGCTTGTCCCCTACCTTAAATACTTTTTTGGGATGCTCCACTCTTCCCCATGACATTTCAGAAATGTGAAGCAGGCCGTCAGCACCGCCCAAATCAATGAACGCGCCGAAATCTGTGACGTTCTTCACAACGCCCTCCACTACATCGCCTTCCTTGATTCTGGCAAACAGCTCCTTTTGCAGCTCTGCCTTTTTAGCCAGAATCAGCTGCTTGCGGTCGCCGATATATCTCCTTCTCTTGGGATTATATTCGCTGATTACAAATTCAATCTCCTGTCCCGCATACTTGGACAGATCCTTCTCATAGGTGTCGGAAACAAGGCTGGCCGGGATGAAAATTCTCACTTCGTCTACAATCACACTCAGTCCGCCCTCCAGCACCTGGGCAACCGTAGCCTTCAGAACCTCCTTGTTGTTATACGCCTCTTCAATTCTCTTGTTTCCTCTGTCCGCAGCCAGACGCTTGTAGGTAAGCAGCACCTGTCCTTCGCCGTCGTTCACCTTCAGGATTTTTACCTCCATGGTGTCCCCAGGCTTGGCCACAGTCGTCAAATCAACGCTGGAATCGTTGGTGTACTCATTTTTTGTAAGAATGCCGTCCGACTTGTATCCGATGTTCAGGATGATTTCATCCGGCTTCACATCGATGACCGTACCTTCGACTACCTCTCCTGCGTGTATTGTCTTTAATGATTCTTCCAGCATTTGTTCAAAAGTTAATTCTGACATAATTTTGAACCTCCTCGATTAATTTGTTTGGGGTGGAAGCCCCTGCAGTAATACCCACTAGTCGAACAGCTTTAGGTAGATCTAAATGCAAGTCATCCAGTGTCTGTATAAAATAGGTGTTCGCACATACTCCACTGCAGATTTCATACAGCTTTCTGGAGTTGGAGCTGTGTTTCCCTCCTATCACAATCATAACGTCAGCCTCCGCCGCAAGAGCCTTGGCAGAACGCTGGCGTTCTTCCGTAGCATTACAGATAGTATTCACAACACTATCATTGTAACCTTTTTTTTGAAATATTTCAACTATATGTTGAAATTTATTGTAATTAAATGTCGTTTGAGAGACAAGACATATTTTTTCCCCCTTCGCAGGAGTGTAGGAAAGGGCCTCCTCAGGGGATTCCAGCACGGTCACCGGGCCGCTGCACCAGCCCACAATCCCTTCTACTTCGGGGTGTCCGGCGTTTCCTATGACAATAATATGTCTGCCTTTTGCGCTCTCCCGTTCCACAATCCTGTGTATTCTCTTCACAAAAGGACAGGTTGCGTCCACATACTCCAGCTTTTTTCTTTCCAAAAGCTCATAAATCGATCTGGGCACTCCATGAGCCCTGATCACCACACAGCCCGAAGAGAGCGCTTCCAGCTCTTCCCTGCTTTCTATCACGCGGACGCCTTTCTTTTCCAGGTCCCTGACCACTGCTTCATTGTGGACAATAGGACCATAGGTATATATAGCTTTCCCTGTTTTCACCAATTCATACACCTGATCCACCGCTCTTTTTACACCAAAGCAGAATCCGGCGCACTGTGCAAGTCTTACCTCCATCACCGCCGCCTTTCCTGGCAGATATCCATAATCCGTGTGATCACTTCCTCCACAGTCATGTCCGAGGTATCTACCTGTACAGCGTCATCCGCCTGTCTTAAGGGAGACGCTTCCCGATTCATATCCCGGTAATCTCTCTCCTCAATCTCCTTGCGGATCGTATCCAGATCACAGTCCTGTCCCTTCTCCAAAAGCTCCTCATATCTTCTTTTGGCGCGCACCCTGCTGCTTGCAGTGAGATAAATCTTCACCTGAGCGCCCGGGAGCACACAGGTCCCAATATCCCTTCCATCCATGATGCAGTCCCTCTGGGCCGCCAGCTTCTGCTGCATTTCCACCAGCTTTCTGCGCACAGAAGGCTGGGCGCTGGTAATAGAGGCCGCATTTCCCACCTCTTGTGTGCGGAGATAGGAATTTACATTTTCACCATTTAAATACACCACCTGTTCTCCGCCTTCATAACCGATGGAGATATCCGCTTCTTTACACTTTTCTGCTACGGCCTGGGCATCCTTTAAATCCACTCCCTCTCGCAGCATAAAAAGAGCCATGGCACGATACATTGCCCCTGTGTCCACATAAATCAGGTTCATCCTTTTTGCCACTGCCCTTGCAATAGTGCTCTTTCCTGCCCCTGCTGGTCCATCTATCGCCACGTTAAAGCTCATATCCATACCCCTTATCTGGTTTCTGTTTTTCATTATATATGAATACCATAACAAATGTCAATTAACATCCTGTGCACGCACGGCTCCCGGCCAAATGTCCCGTAGACCATGCAATCTGCAGGTTAAAGCCTCCTGTCAGCCCATCCAGATCAAGCACCTCTCCCGCAAAGTACAGGCCCTTTATCCGCTTAGACTCCATTGTGGAGGGGTTGATATCCTTCACAGATACGCCTCCCTTTGTGACAATCGCCTCCGAAAAGCCTCTTGTCCCCGTGATGGTGAGGGAAAGCCCCTTGATCAGTTCTGCAAAGGCCCTCCTGTCCTGTCTTGTGATTTCATGCACTTTTTGTTCTGGAGAAATCCCGGAAAGCCTTATCATAACCGGAATCAGCTTTCCAGGAAACAGCCCCGCCAGGGCATTTTTAAACTGTTTGTTTTTATTCTCCTCAAAGTCCCGAAGGAGCCGCCTGTCAAGCTGCTCCAGGGTAAGGGCCGGCTTTAAATCAATAAAAAGCTCCGCCTTTTTTTCTTCCTTATTGTAATAACTGCTGGCGCTTAAGACAAGGGGGCCGCTCACGCCAAAATGGGTGAAAAGCATTTCCCCAAAGCCGCTGTATTTTTCCTTTCCATTCACCTTGAGCGTGACTGCCACATTCTTTAGGGAAAGCCCCATAAGCTCCCTGCACCATTCTTCCTTTGCGCAAAGAGGCACCAGGGACGGCCTGCATTCCACCACTCTGTGTCCTGTGGCCTCGGCAAACCGGTACCCGTCCCCCGTAGACCCCGTGGCCGGATAGGACATGCCTCCTGTACAGACAATACAGGCGTCCCCCTCTGCCGTCTCCTGGTCCGCCAGGCGCACCCCCGCAAATCGGTCCTGGTTTGTCAAAATTTCCTGAACCCTTTGATTCAGCCGGATAGCCACCCCTCTCTTTTTCATCTGGCGCTGCAGTGCCGCAATCACGTCAGAAGCGTGGTCTGATACGGGAAAGACTCTCTCTCCCCGCTCCGTTTTCAGAGGACAGCCCGCCTTCTCAAAAAGCTCCATGACCGCCTGATTGTCAAAACCGGAAAAAGCGCTGTACAAAAACTTTTCATTCGTGCACACATTTTGAAAAAAGGTCTCCCTGTCCGCAGCATTGGTTACATTGCATCTGCCCTTGCCCGTGATATAAATTTTCTTCCCAGGCTTTTCATTTTTTTCAAACAGACACACTTCATTTCCCTTTTCTGCAGCTGCAATAGCCGCCATCATTCCGGCGGCTCCTGCGCCGATTACAATTATTTTTCCCATCTTTATCTTTTTTAACTTTCCTTTCCCGAATCATCTTTTCTCAGTGAATAATTCAGCATGGGCTCATCATCAATAAAGTTAATTTCGTCGTTCAGATAAACCTGATAATTATTCCATGTCTCCTCCAGCATCTCCAGATTCCGTCTGACCTCCTGAGGACATTTCAGACACAGCGCCACCACCAGGGCATTGATCACGCTCAAAGGCGCCACCAGGGAATCCACAATAGAAACCATGTCGCTTCTTGCCAGCAGATTGCAGGAGGAATAGAGATTCATGGGAGAATGAATGGAATCTGTAATGGCAATGACCTTGGCATTTCTGTCATTGGCAAATTCCATAGCTTTTAAGGTGCGCATGGAATACCTGGGAAAGCTGATGCCGATAAAGCAGTCCTTCTCATTGATTCTTATCATCTGCTCAAAGGTTTCGCTTACACTGGTGGTGGCAAGCAGCACCACCCTGTTTCTGATCATATTCAGATAAAAATGAAGAAAGGCAGCCAGCGGTTCATTGCTCCGAAGCCCCATAATATAGATAGTGTCTGATTCCAATATAATATTGACAGCCGTTTCAAAGGCGGAAGGGTCAAGATTCTGTATGGTATGCTGCAGCTTTTCAATATCTGCCGTCAGCACCGAGGTCAGCACCTCCGACTGAGAAATTCTGCCGTATTTGGCATCCATCCGCTGTACGTCGTTCAGCTTACTTTTCACGCATTCCTCCAGAGCCTTCTGAAACTCCGGATACCCGCGGTATCCCACCGCAGAGGCAAACCGCACCACCGTTGACTCGCTGATGCCCAGGGTCTCCCCCAGCTTTGCCGCCGTCATGAATACAGCCTGGTCATAATGCTCCAGAATATAATCCGCAACCGCCCTGTGGCTTTTGCTCATTTTTGCGTATTTTTCGCTGATCAGGCTAAGTACGCCGTTCTTCCTCTCCATGAAATGTCAGACTCCTTATCTCTCCTTATTTCAAAGTGGTATTTCCCGAAAATGCAAGGTAAGTCCGATTTAAGAGCTCCATAGTCTCCACATCGGACAAGTCATAGTC
>NZ_CEWDFQ010000101.1:0-9179 GCF_982438285.1 Acetatifactor sp.
TTCAGAGATCCCAAAATCTGGAAGGAGGATGGGAGATACTATGTGGTGGCAGGAAGCAGAAATGGGGATGGCAGCGGACAGATCGTCTTGTTTTATTCCGACGACTTGAAAAACTGGAATTTCGGTTCGGTTTTGGACCGATCCCAAAACAAGCTGGGAAGAATGTGGGAGTGCCCTGATTTCTTTCCCATGGGCAAAAAGCGGGTGCTGATGATTTCGCCCCAGGAAATGCAGGCGGACGGCCTTTTGTTTCACAATGGCAACAATGCGGCATTTCTCATTGGCGACTACTGTAAAGAGACCCTGCGCTTTTGCAGGCAGGAGGTACAGTGTGTGGATTATGGACTGGATTTTTATGCGCCCCAGACCATGCAGTCTCAGGACGGCAGAAGAATTATGATTGGCTGGATGCAGTCCTGGGACAATCCCATTTATCCCGCAGAGCATCTTTGGTCCGGCATGATGACCATTCCCAGGGAGCTGACAATGAGAAATGGGAAAATCCTCCAGAAGCCGGTGCGGGAGCTGGAGGGGTACCGCAAAAATGAGGCTGCCTATTCCAATGTAGCTGTGGAAAAAGAGACTATTTTAGAAAATGTAAGGGGCAGAAGCGTTGACTTGGAGCTTGCAGTCAAAGGGCAGGATTACGGGAAATTCAGGATCAGGCTGGCCTCGGACAAAAAGCACTATTCCGAAATCATATATGACAGAGAGGATGGGATATTGACCTTCGACAGAACCCATTCCGGCCTTACAAGGGATGTGCTCTGCAGCCGCAGTATGCGGGTGGGCAGCTCCAGTGAAGAGTTGAGACTGCGGATACTTTTAGACCGTTACTCTGTGGAAATTTTTGCGGACGAGGGGGAAAATGTGATGACCTCTCTGATTTATACCCCGCAGACCGCTCAGGATATTATCTTTTCCTGCAGTGGGAAGGCGTATATGGATGTGAAAAAATATGAAATCGAGGTAGGAAAATGACCGGATACGATGTGGTGGCATTGGGGGAACTGCTGATTGACTTTACGCAAAATGGGATGAGCGCCCAGGGAAACCCCATTTATGAAGCAAATCCCGGGGGAGCGCCCTGCAATGTGCTCGCCATGCTGCAGAAGCTGGGCCGAAGGACTGCTTTTATCGGCAAGGTGGGAGCGGATGGCTTTGGATTTCAGCTGAAAAACGCCCTGGAAGAAACGGGGATTTCCTCCCAGGGACTGCGCTTTGACCAAAGGATTCCTACTACCCTTGCGGTGGTGGGCAGAAAGCCGGACGGCGACAGGGATTTTTCCTTTTATCGAAAGCCGGGAGCGGACATTATGCTGAGAAAGGAAGAGCTGCCAAAGGAGCTGCTTGGCAGTGCAAAAATCTTTCACTTTGGCTCCCTGTCCCTAACAGATTCTCCCGCCAGAGAGGCTGCCAAGGAGGCGGTCAGTCTGGCAAAGGAGTCCGGGGCCTTGATTTCCTTTGATCCGAATCTGAGACTTCCACTGTGGGATACGGAGAAAGAGGCCAGAAAACAGATACTTTATGGGCTGAGCCAATGCCAGATTCTCAAGATAGCGGACAATGAGCTGGAGTGGCTTACGGGAAAGACAGACTATGAGGCGGCAGCCAGGGAAATTTTGTCCGAATTTGCCATTCCTCTGGTTTTGGTATCCTTGGGGAAGGCGGGAAGCATGGCCTTTTGCGGGGAGAAGATGGTTCGTGTCAATGCCTTTGTACAGGAGAATCCTGTTGACACCACAGGAGCGGGAGACACCTTTATGGGCTGTATTCTCCATCAGGTGCTGGAGAAGGGGAGCCTGAAGCTTACGGACGGGGAGCTTGAGCAGATGCTGCGGTTTGCCAATGGGGCGGCAGCTTTGGTTACCATGCGCCGGGGAGCCTTGCGGGTAATGCCCGACAGAGAGGAAATCAACACCTGCCTCAAAGCTGCGACGGGCAGATAAATGACAGGCTGACCACTTCTTGGAAATGGGCGTGCATATTTTTGTAAAACCCCTAATAAGATGTAAAAAACGTTCTCAGGGGAGCCCATGAAGGAGTATATTGAGGAACGGGCAGTGGCCATTGCCAATTACATTATAGACCACAATGCCACAGTAAGACAGACAGCCAAAACCTTTGGAGTAAGCAAGAGTACCGTACATAAAGACGTTACAGACCGATTGATGCAGATTAACCCGGCTCTTGCCAAGCAGGCCAGAAAAGTACTGGATATCAATAAATCTGAGCGCCATATCCGCGGAGGTCTTGCCACCAGGGAAAAATACCAGCACAGGCTGGCAGCCTGTAATGACGGAGGGAAATAACAGAATATTCATTGCCGGAATCAAGAGCCGCCGTTTTTGTAACGGCGGTATTGATTTACCCAAAAACAGAAGATATAATGAAGTCAAATGAGGGAGGGCCGCATAAAAGGCGGCAGAGCAAAATACCAATGATTCGAATTAAAAATTTTTTCAAAAAGGAAACTGTTTTTTGCATCTCGCTTCTTCTTGCTATTTTATCCTGCGCGGCAGTTTTGCCGGACGCTGCCTATCTGGCTTATCCGGATTACAGGACACTGGCACTTCTGTTTTGCCTGATGACCATTGTGTCCGGCTTTCAGTCTCTTGGGGTGTTTACCCTGCTTGGACAGGCGCTTTTAAAAAGAGTGGGAAGCTTACGGGGGCTTTCTTCCGCGCTGGTGTTTCTATGCTTTTTCTGCAGCATGGTGATTACAAATGATGTGGCGCTGATTACCTTTGTGCCCTTTACTATCCTGGTGTTTCGTATGATTCAAAGGCAGGAGAGGGTTTTAAAGGTGGTTGTACTGGAAACCATCGCTGCAAATCTGGGGAGCATGGCTACGCCCATAGGAAACCCTCAGAACCTTTACTTATATTCCATCTCAGGGCTTACAGCGGCGCAGTTTGGCCGGTGCGTGCTTCCCTATGCAGGACTGTCTCTGGTTATGCTCTTGGGAATCCTTTTGTCAGAGCGGGGAGAAGCCATTGGGAAGACTGGAATGGAGAATGAGGAAAAAAGAAAGGATTCACGCTGGTTCTTTTCCTTGCTTTCGTTTCTTTTGCTGCTGATTTTGTGTATGCTTGTAGTGCTTCGCATTCTGCCTTATGGGCCGGTTCTTGTCTGTGTGGCCTTGGCGGTGCTTGTGGTAAACAGGAAGGTATTTCTCTCGGTGGATTACTTCCTTTTGCTCACCTTTCTTTGTTTTTTCATTTTTATTGGAAATATAAAGAGAATTCCCTGGATCAACAGTCTTTTGATTTCCCTGGTGGATGGGCAGGAGCTGTGGGCGGGCATTCTTGCCAGCCAGGTAATCAGTAATGTGCCGGCGGCAATCCTGCTGTCAGGATTTACAGAAAATTACGAGACGCTGATCACCGCAGTGAATCTGGGAGGCTTGGGAACACTGATCGCCTCTCTTGCCAGTTTGATTTCCTTTAAATTTTATGCACGGGAATATCCGGATAAAAAGGGAGCCTTTTTGAAAACCTTTACGGTATGGAATCTGTTGTTTCTGGCGGTTTTGACAGGTACAGCGCTTTTTCTGACTTAAAAAATGCAGGGTGCGGTGCTGGAAAAAATATGTTATACTGAAACAACAAAGAGAAGGAGGCCTGCATGGAAGGGGACGGCAAAAAGATTTCGGAGCTTGCTGAGAGAATTATGAAGCTTGCCCATGACGATATTCTGATTCATTTGAGATTTTTTGACACAGCCCTGGCAAGGCTTGCCTACAGGCAGATGCCCCAGACGGGCTGTATGGCGACAGATGGGTCTGTGTGCTTTTATGACCCGGTTTTTGTGTTAAAATGCTACCAGCAGGATCCCAATCTGGTGGTCAGGTGCTGTCTGCATATGCTGCTTCACTGTGTGTTTTTCCACAGCTTTCAGTATGAAAAGCTGGATACAGGGCTGTGGGATCTGGCTGCGGACATGGCGGTGGAAAATGTGATTCTGGAAATGGGGATTGCAGGCGCGGCATTGGAGCAGGATGAGGATGAAAGGCGGAAGCTTCATTTTTTACAGGAGGAGACAGGCTCCCTGACCGCGGAGAGGATTTACCGCTATTTCCGAAAAAATCCCCCTGCGCAGAGCACGCTAAAGGAACTGAGGGAGCTGTTTTTTCAGGATGTGCATACTCTGTGGAAGCCCAGGGAGGAGCTGGAGATTTCCCTGGAGCAGTGGAAGAAGATCAGTGAGCGGATCAAGGCTGATCTGAAATCCTTTACCAAAGCACGCTCCGGCGCCCAGAGTCTGGAGAAGAATCTGGAGGAGGTCACAAAGGAGCGCTATGATTACAGCGATATTCTGCGAAGGTTTACGGTGATGGGAGAGGATATCACGGTAAATGATGAGGAATTTGATTACGTTTATTATACCTATGGTCTTGAACATTACGGCAATCTGCCCCTGATCGAGCCTTTGGAATATAAGGAGACCAACAAGGTAAGAGAATTTGTCATAGCCATAGACACCTCGGCTTCCTGCAGAGGCCCTCTGGTAAAGGCTTTTTTGCAGAAAACCTATTCTCTCCTAAAGGGAAGTGAAAATTTCTTTCACAAAATCAATGTGCACATTATTCAGTGTGACAACGAGGTGCAAAGCGACACTAAAATAACCAATGATGACGATTTTGACACATTCTTGCGTTATGGAAAGCTGAATGGGTTTGGAGCCACTGATTTCAGGCCTGTCTTTTCCTATGTGGAACAGCTGAGAGCCCGGGGGGAGTTTGAAAACCTGAAAGGGCTTATCTATTTTACGGACGGTTACGGGATTTATCCTGAAAGAATGCCGGATTATGAAGTGATTTTTGCCTTTCTGGATGAGGACGAGCACCGTGCGCCGGTGCCGCCCTGGAGCATGAAGGTGGTTTTGGAAAGTGAAGAGCTGGAGGAAGAAGCGTGAATATTAAACAGGCGAAGGAATATATTAAAAATGCGGTGAATTTATATTTAAAGAAGGACGAATTCGGGGAGTACAGGGTGCCTGTGGTGCGCCAGCGCCCCATCTTTCTGCTGGGAGCGCCTGGCATCGGGAAAACGGCTGTGATGGAGCAGATTGCTCAGGAAATGGGAATTGCACTGGTTTCCTATTCCATGACACACCACACTCGCCAGTCGGCTCTTGGACTGCCTTTTATTACAAAGAAAACTTATGGCGGAAAAGAGTACAGCGTGTCGGAGTACACCATGAGCGAGATCATTGCTTCTATATATGACACCATGGAGGAAAGCGGCATAAAGGAGGGAATTTTATTTTTGGATGAGATCAACTGTGTCTCCGAGACCCTTGCTCCCTCCATGCTGCAGTTTCTGCAGTATAAGGTGTTTGGCCGTCATGCAGTGCCGGAGGGCTGGGTGATCGTTACAGCGGGAAATCCCCCGGAATACAATAAATCCGTGCGGGAGTTTGATGTGGTCACCATGGACCGTCTAAAGGTTCTGGAGGTGGAGCCCGAGTACCGCATTTGGAAGGAATATGCGCTGGAAAGGCGTATTCATAATGCCATTATCAATTATCTGGATTTGAAAAAAGAGCATTTTTACTGCATGGAAATGACCACAAAGGGGCGCAGCTACGTCACGGCCAGAGGCTGGGAGGATTTGTCCGAGATTCTTTATCTCTATGAGGATGAGGCCCTGACGGCAGATGAAACCCTGGTGGGACAGTATCTGCGAAACGATAAGATCGTGAAGGAATTTTGCGCTTATTATGATTTATACTGCAAATACAAAAAGGATTACCGCATTGAAGAGATTCTAAACGGACAGGCATCTGTGCAGGCTATTTCCAGAGCCAAGGCAGCGCCTTTTGACGAGAGGCTCTCCTTGCTTGGGATGCTCTTGGATAAGGTTTTGGCGGACATGAAGGAATGTATGGAGGAGCTTTCCTGTCTCACACAGCTGCAAGGCTCTTTGAAGGCGGTAAAAGCCATGGCGCAGGAAGCGTACACAGAGCAGGTGCTGGGAGAGCTGGACAGACTGGCACAGGGGAGAAAAAAGCTTTTGGAAAATCTGAAGCTGGCAAACTCTCTTTCCGATGAAGAGAAAAAGAAGCACAGAAGCGTGATTCGGTTTTTGGAGGAGTGCAGAAAGGAACTGTATGTTGGGGATTACCCCTCCGGCAGGGAGGCCTTTGTGCTTGTGAAGGAAAAATATGACAAAAAGGTTGCCAGGGCCAAAAAGGAATCCGAAAGAATCCAGAAGGAGCTTCATGAGCTGTTTGCCTTTGCAGAGGAAGCCTTTGGACAAGGCAATGAAATGCTGATTCTGGTGACGGAGCTGACGGTTAACAGCCACAGCGCACAGTTTCTTGCGGCATTTCCCAGCCCGGATTATCAAAGGCATAACGAGGCGCTTTTGCTGGACGAAAGGAAAGAGGAGATAAAAGCCCGGATAGCGGATTTAAAGCTGGATTAAGGGAGGGAAAATGCAGGAAAAGGAGCTGGAAATTGCGGGCGGAAGTCTGCATTATGAAATTCGAGATGGGAAAATTGCAGTCACGGGCCTGGGTGGCGGAGCAAGCCAGGTGAGTGTGCCGGAACGCATTGAGAATCTGCCGGTGGAGATCATCCATAAGAGGGCTTTCCTGAGTAAAAAGAATTTGAGAAAAGTAATTTTGCCGGATACGATAAGGGAGGTAGGGGACTGGGCCTTTGCCTATTGCGACGGCTTAAGAGAGATTGCGCTGCCCCGCAGCTCCATCTCCTTTGGCAGATCGGCTTTTTTGGAGTGCGGTAATTTGAAGGAAATCAGTCCACAGGGCGCCGGGCGGGAGATTTCCCTTCTGCTGGCGGCGGCGGTTACCTCCCTTGAGGCATACTATCTGCTGAATATTTCTGAGGCAGGAAGCGGCGAATGGCTGGACAAATGGGATCAGAAGCTTTTTTCCCTGTTGTATTCGCCGGATGCAGAGGGGTATGCAAAACAGGTTCTCTGTGGGGAGGAGGATTACGGAAGCACGGATTTTGAGGCTTTTCTCAGGGAAAAGAGAAAGAAAAAGGTGAGGCTTTCTTTTCTGCGCCTGCTTTGCCCCACGGGCTTGTCTGATGAACGCAGGGAAAAGCTGGAGAGATATCTTTTAGAGCACACAAAGGGCTGCGAGAGCGATGAGACCTGGCAGGTGGTGCTTTTGGAGCATGGAAATGACAGGGAATATTACAGTCTCTTTGCGCAGCTGGGCTGTCTTACGGAGGAAAATTTTCAGGCTGTTGTGGCGGATAGCGGAGAAGACAAGCCGGAGATGAAGGCCTATTTTATGCGCTGGAAGGAAGAAAAGCTGGGGTATGGGGACTTTTTTGAAGGGCTGGAGCTTTGAGTGTAAGAAGCCCTGTCTGGCTGAAACTTTGCCATGAAAAAACGCCCGGAAAGGGGTGCGCCATGCACGAGCTCCGGGCGAAGTTTTGGATTTGAGACACTATTTTGTTATGGGAATGGAGTAGCGTATTCTGCGGTAAATTTTCCAAATAATGACGGCAGGGAAACTCACCGTCAAAAAAAGTGTGGAAAGAATGCCGGCAGCGCCGCCCACGATTGCTATAATCAGAATTCCAAGATTCATGTGAATACCACCTTTCCATTTTAATATCCTGCTCTTATACATCCTGCTCTATCATAAAACATTTTGGGGGGCGGAAAAATAAAACCTCGCTTTTCTTAACAAAATCTTATCGCAGGACAGTCTGCTTTTGGGGCTTGGAAGTTACTTTTTGGTGGTTGGCGTTGCCTGCCCTGTTTTAATGGGTTATAATGGGAATTAAATCGAAGCAATAGGAAAAGGAGAACGGGTATGACACTGGAACAGGCCAGGGAAAAGCTGGCAAAATATGGACAGGAGCATCTTCTGAAATATTATGGAGAGCTTTCGGAAGAGGAGAAGGGGTCTTTGCTGAAGCAGATTGAAGAGACGGACATGGGAATTTTAGAGGCCTGTAAGCATAGGGAAGAACTGATCAAAAAGGGTGTGATCACGCCCCTTGCCTCCATGCAGCTGGATGAGATTGAAGCAAACCGGGCAGGCTTTACCGCTGTGGGGATGGAGGCCATTCGTCAGGGACGGGTTGGAGCCGTGCTTTTGGCAGGGGGAATGGGTACTCGTCTTGGATCGGATGAACCTAAGGGAATGTACAATGTGGGAATCACCAGGAAGCTGTATATTTTTGAATGCCTGATCAACAATCTGATGGAGGTGGTTCAAGAGGCGGGGACCTGGATTCACCTGTTTGTGATGACCAGCGAAAAGAATCATCAGGCTACCGTTTCTTTCCTGAAAGAGCATGGATATTTTGGATATCAGGAGGAATATGTACACTTTTTCAAGCAGGACATGGCGGCGGCTACAGATTATCAGGGGAAAATTTACCTGGAGGCCAAGGGGCGGCTTTCCACTTCTCCCAACGGAAACGGCGGCTGGTTTACCTCTCTGAAAAGCAATGGACTGCTGGAACTGATACAGGAACAGGGGATTGAATGGCTGAATGTTTTTGCGGTGGATAATGTGCTTCAGCGCATTGCGGACCCTTGCTTTATTGGGGCCGTTATACAGAAAAAATGTGTGGTGGGAGCCAAGGTGGTGCGCAAAAACGCTCCTGACGAAAAGGTGGGCGTGATGTGTCTGGAGGATGGAAGGCCCTCTATTGTGGAATATTATGAGCTCACACAGGAGCTGATGAACGCCAGGGATGAAAACGGCGAGCCTGCCTACAATTTCGGCGTTATTCTGAATTATCTGTTCCACGAGGAGGAATTGGAGCACATGATGGCTTCCAGCATGCCCCTTCACATTGTGGAAAAAAAGATTCCTTATCTGGACGAGAACGGGGAGCTTAAAAAGCCCCAGGAGCCAAACGGCTATAAATATGAAACCCTTGTGCTTGATATGATTCATCAGCTGGACAGCTGCCTGCCTTTTGAGGTGGAAAGAAACAGAGAGTTTGCTCCCATCAAAAACAGGACGGGCATTGACTCTGTGGAAAGTGCAAGAGCGCTGCTGCAGGAAAACGGCGTGACACTGTAATTAACATTTTGACAGATTTTCATAACAAATGGATATTGAGGGAAACTGTTGTTTTTAGTAAGCTGAAAACAGAACAAAACAGGAGATTGCGCCCGCTTGGCGGGCAGAACAGGAGTGGATTATGAAGATTCTGGTAACAGGCGGAGCAGGCT
>NZ_CEWDFQ010000102.1:0-9060 GCF_982438285.1 Acetatifactor sp.
AATCAGTGCCGTACTGGCGGTTTAAATATTCACAGTATTTTAAGCCTGAAATCTTCGCCAGCGCATAGGCCTCGTTTGTTTCCTCCAGCTTCGAGGTGAGCAGACAATCCTCCTTCATGGGCTGGGGGGCCATGCGGGGATAGATGCAGCTGCTTCCCAAAAATAAGAGCTTTTTGCATCCGTTCTGCCATGCCGCATGGATCACATTCATCTCCAGCA
This sequence comes from Acetatifactor sp., assembly GCF_982438285.1. NCBI lineage: Bacteria > Bacillati > Bacillota > Clostridia > Lachnospirales > Lachnospiraceae > Acetatifactor > Acetatifactor sp. The sequence goes on from NZ_CEWDFQ010000102.1 coordinate 220, forward strand.
TCATATTTTCATACATAAAGTCAGCCTGGGCCTGGCTGTTAGCCAAAATGCCTCCTACCTTTGCGGCGGCCAAAAACACATAGTCCGGCCTCTCCTGTGCAAAGAAGGCTTCCACCTCCTCCTGCCTGCACAGATTCAGCTCACTGTGGCTTTTTGTTAACAGATTTTGATAGCCGTTTTTTGACAGTGCCCGGCAGATGGCGCTTCCCACCATTCCCCGATGACCTGCCACATATATTTTTGCTTCTTTTTCCATCACCATGACTCCCTGTTTCCCCGGGCGGACATCCTTTAGGGTCTATCCTCCCCGCTCTCCCTGTACACAATGGCTTCCGCCATCTGTTCAGCCTTTTGTCTGCCGCAGAACACCCCGGCAATGGCCAGCGCAAAAGGAATTGAAGTCCCCATGCCTCTGGAGGTGATTACATTCCCATCCACCTCCACCGGTCCCTTAGTCACCAAAGCTCCCGCAAGATGGCTTTCAAAGCCCGGATAGCTGCACGCCCTTCTTCCTTTCAGAATGCCTCTGTGTCCCAAAATGCTGGGCGCCGCGCAGATCGCCGCCACATATTTTCCGGAAGCGTAAAAGGCATCTACCTGCTCCATAAGGGCCTGGCACGCCTCCAGATTCTTAGTCCCGTCTCCGCCCCCAGGAAGCACCAGCATATCATATTCGCCAAAATCTGCCTGGGACCAGGTCTTATCCATTTCCACCAAAATGCCGTGGGAGCCCTTCACCTGCTTTTGCTCCGTAATGGACACCATATCGATGGCCAGTCCGCATCTTCTGCAGATGTCCACAACGGTCAGCCCTTCTATCTCCTCATAGCCCTCTGCGAAAAAAATTGCAATTCGTTTCATTGCGCCTACCTCCATTTCTGAGACCAGTATACACACTTGTTCCTCTTTTTTCAATTCTTTACTTTGATTTGATAAAAAATATGTTATACTAAATCCATGGAGGTACAACATGGAAATAGAACGCAAATTTACAATCAAAAAGCTTCCCGAAAATCTGGAAAGCTATCCCTGCCACCATATCGAGCAGGCCTATCTGAATGTAAACCCAGTCGTCCGCGTGCGCAAACAGGATGACGAATATTATATGACCTACAAAGGAAACGGCATGATGGCCAGGGAGGAGAGCAATCTTCCTTTAAATAAGGAAGCCTATTATCATCTGCGGGCAAAAGCCGATGGAAACATTATTTCCAAAAAACGCTACCTGATTCCTTTAAACCATCCCGGCTTTAAACCGGGATTTCCCGTGCCCCCCGCTGATTACAGCCTTACCATTGAGCTGGACGTGTTCGATCCGCCCTTCGCTCCTCTTATTATGGCGGAGGTGGAATTCGGCAGCAGAGAAGCCGCCGAATCCTTTGTGCCTCCCGATTGGTTTGACAGGGAAGTCACCTACGACAAAGAGTATCACAATTCCTATATGGCGCTGCAGATTTCCTGAATCATACGGAAGGCTTTCCAGCCTTCCGTATTATTTTCGTACCAAATGGCCAGGCAGTCCGTCGATATACAGGGGCTGGAGCTCTCCCATAATCAGGGGCCGTGCATATTGTATAAATTCCTCCGCAAGCCCCCTTCCATCCTCTGTAATCCAGTTTTCGGGCACTGTCTTTTCCTGATTTGCAATGGTGTGAATGTCATGTACATCCACGCTGCACAGATAAGGCCTATTCTGCAGCCTGCGAAGCACCGTCATGACGCCTGTGCGGCCCTCTGCCGCCGCCATAACCCCATGATATCCCGCCTCTCTCGCCTCATCTGCATCCGTAAGGGAGGCAAGATGCGCCGCAGAGCGCTGCAGCGTTGACAATTCAATGGCCCGGGCCTTAAATCCTGTCTGGCTCTTTACCATTTCCGCCAGTGTCAGCCCACAGCCGGAAAGCTGCTTATGCCCAAACACGTCCACGCTGTCCGCACCTCCGGAAAGCTCGCAGACAAACCTTCCGTCCCCAAGCCTGATCCCCTCGGAAACCGCAATCACCACCGTGTTTTTTGTCTCTGCCACGGCACGGATATGGGAAAGAAAATCCTCCGGGTCAAACACTCTCTCGGGAAGATAAATCGCATCCGCTCCATCGCAGTCCTCCCCCTTTGCAAGGGCGGCCGCAGCCGCCAGCCAGCCCGCATGCCGTCCCATGATCTCCACAATCAAAACCGTGGGCTTTGTAAGACCTGTGGACTGCACATCCCTTATGACCTCCTTCATGGATGCAGCGATATATTTGGCGGCAGAGCCGTAGCCGGGACAGTGGTCCGTCACCGGAAGATCATTGTCCACCGTCTTTGGTATCCCCACAAACCGCTGGCTCTTTCCATGGGAGGCTGCATAGTCGGACAGCATTTTCACCGTGTCCATGGAGTCGTTTCCGCCAATGTAAAAAAAGGCTTCGATCTGGTATTCCTCCATTACGGCAAACACCTGCTCATAGACTGCTTCATTGCCTGCAATCTGCGGCAGCTTATAACGGCAGGTTCCCAGGAAAGCCGAGGGCGTCCTGCGCAAAAGCTCCCTTCCCATACCGCTTTCCAGATAATCCTCCAGACAGATGAGATTTTTCTCCAAAAATCCCTGAACCCCATGCACCATGCCATAGACATGATCCGCTCCCAGCTCTTTTGCCGCCTGATAAACTCCTAAAACCGACCCGTTGATCACAGCAGTGGGCCCGCCGGACTGCCCTACCACTACATTCCCCATACGCTTCACTTTCCTGTCCTCCTTTTTTGTCCATTATAGCATTGGCAAAAAGGAATTGTCTACCGTATCAATTACTTGTTTCAGCGCATAGAATACCATAACTGCTCCGCTTTCCGGAGAAAAATCTGCAAAGGCAGCGCTAAGATGATAAAAGACACAAATTCCTATTGTTCCCTGGACACCCTGGCGCCGGGGAAATCCGGCAGAATTCTTTCCATCCAATGTGAAGAGCATATGAGACAGCGCCTGCTTGACATGGGCTTTGTAAAGGATTCCCTTATCACCTGCGAAGGAGAAAGCTCCCATAAGGATCCAAAAGCCTTTCTTCTGCGGGGCTGCGTCATCGCGCTGAGAAACGCGGACAGCCGCCATATTTTCATTCAGGAGGTTACGTCATGATCATCGCTCTCGCCGGTAATCCAAACGTAGGAAAAAGTACGGTATTCAACGCTCTCACCGGTCTGAAACAGCATACAGGAAACTGGCCCGGGAAAACCGTCACAAGCGCAAGAGGCTTCTTTGAAACAAAACATTTCTCCTGTGAGCTGGTGGATTTGCCTGGAGCCTATTCCCTGACCCCTCATTCCGCAGAGGAAGAGGTCACAAGGGATTTTCTTTTAGAGGAAAACCCCGACGCCGTTATTGTGGTCTGCGACGCCTCCTGCCTGGAACGCAATCTCCTGCTTGCCCTCCAGGTCTCTTATCACTGTCCCTGGGTGATGCTTTGCGTCAATCTCATGGACGAAGCGGCCAAAAAGGGGATTCATATTGATCTGGCCCTTTTGGAAAAGCTGCTTGGCTTTCCGGTTTCAGGCACGGCCGCCAGACAGGGGCAGGGGCTTGCGGAGCTGAGCGGGCGTCTGGATCATCTGCTGCTTAAAAAAAAGCAAGGAGAAAAAGACTCTTGTCAAAAAGCTCCCCTTCCCTCCCCGGATCAGCTTGCGGCAGCCGCCTCCTCTATAGCCTCCCAGGTCACCTCTCTTGAAAATAAAGACTATCGGAAAAAGGATCGGAAGCTGGACAAAATCCTTACAGGCAGATATACCGGCTTTCTTGCAATGCTGCTTCTTTTGTCTCTCATTTTCTGGATTACCGTGACCGGGGCCAATTATCCCTCAAGCCTGCTCTCACAGCTTTTCCTGATGCTGGAAGAAGGCTTGTCCCATCTGTTATCAAAGCTTCAGGTTTCCTCCCTCCTTTCGGATTTTCTGCTGGAAGGAGTCTTTCGGGTGCTGTCCTGGGTGGTTTCCGTCATGCTTCCTCCTATGGTCATTTTTTTTCCTCTCTTTACCCTGTTGGAGGATTCCGGATATCTGCCGAGAATTGCCTATAATCTGGATTATTACTTTCAGAAATGCCGTGCCTGCGGCAAACAGGCCCTTACCATGGCCATGGGCTTTGGCTGCAACTGCGTGGGGGTTTTAGGCTGCAGAATTATCGACTCTCCCAGAGAACGGCTCATCGCCCTGCTCACCAACAGCTTTGTGCCCTGCAACGGCCGTTTTCCCATCCTGGTCACCTTGATCGCCCTATACTTTACAGGCCCAGGCGGCTCCTCCTTCTTTGGCAAAGCAGCCTCCTCCCTCCTTGCCGCGCTCTGTCTTACCGGCTTCCTTTTACTTGGAGTGCTCATGACCTTTCTGGCCTCAAGACTGCTCTCCGCCACCCTGTTAAAGGGAGTACCCTCCTCCTTTGTGCTGGAGCTTCCTCCCTACAGACGTCCCCAGATTCTGAAGGTCATCCTGCGTTCCCTTTTGGACCGGACCCTTTCTACCCTGCGTCGGGCCCTATACGCCGCCGTTCCTGCAGGCGCTCTTTTATGGTGCATGGCAAACCTTACGGTGGATTCCCGCTCTCTTTTGTCCATTGCCGCCTCATTTCTGGACCCCTTTGCCCGTCTGATGGGTCTGGATGGGGTAATCCTTTTGTCCTTCCTATTGGGAATGCCTGCCAATGAAATTGTAATTCCCATCATGCTGATGACCTATTTAGAGCAGGGAAGCCTTCAGGAAATAAACGATCCCAATCTGTTAAGGGCCATTCTCTCGGAAAACGGATGGAGCCTTGGCACGGCTGTATGCACCTGCCTTTTTACCCTGTTTCACTGGCCCTGCCTTACAACCCTCCTCTCCATAAAAAAGGAAACCGGAAGCCTGAAATGGACCGCCGCAGCCTTTCTGCTGCCCACCCTTTTCGGCGTTCTCCTCTGCATCCTCTTTGCACAGACTGCCGCTTTTTTTCTCCCCGCACTGTAAAAATGTGCTATACTATAGAAAAGATGCTGGGGTCAAAAGGGTTTTCAGCCACAAATTGTCAGAATAGTTTGTTATCTGCAGGAGTCTTAGTTGCTCTTGGAATCGACAAAGTTGCGTTGTGAGAAAAAATCCGCTTGTTTGAGCGCAGCGAGTTCGGATTTTTGGGAACGCATTTAGCAAATTTGTCAATTCCTAGCGCAACTTGACTCCGAAGCCGCAAACAATTCTGACGATTTGTGGCTGGGAGACCTTTTGACCCTGGCATCTATAAAAGATGCAGCGAAAGGAAGCAGTCATGAAAAACCAGCAGAAAATATTATTGTTCCATGTAGATAGAGAAAAACAGGCCCAGCTTTCAAAGCTGTGCCTGTCAATGGGAATTCAGATGATTTTCATAGAAAAAAAGCAGTACGGCGAAACCCTGGGCGCTCTGGCAAAAATACAGGGAATCCCTCTGTCCAACACGCCTGATACAGGAGCGGAATTTCCTGCGGAAATGATGGTTTTCTCCGGCATGGACTCCCAGGCCCTGGACCGCTTTTTAAAGAAATACAAGGAAGCGCAGATTGCCCCCATCGCCCTGAAGGCTGTCCTGACGCCCAACAATATATTCTGGAACCCAAGACAGCTTTACAGTGAGCTGCAAAAGGAGCATACCGCCTTTCAAAAGCAGCCCTTTCAGAGATAGCGCCAAGCCTTATCTACTATTTCAGATACGGCTCATAGGCCTCCCTTGTCTCATTTAAAAACACGATGCCCAGAATACCAGGGCCCGTATGAGCCCCGATAGCGCATCCCACCTGAGTCTCCAGAATATCCTTGACATGGTATCTCTCCCGAAGCTGCTCCTTTAAAAAGGCAAATGCCTCTCTGTCTGTGCCAAAGCAGGCTCCTACCACCTGATTTTCCAGATTCTTTCCCTTTTCACCTACCATATCCAGGATTCTCTTCTGGGCTTTTTTCCAGCCGCGCACCTTTTCCACAGCTTTCAGGGAGCCGTTTTCATCCACAATGATGATGGGTTTGATATCCAGCACCGTTCCGGCCAGGAAGGAGGTTCGGCTGAGCCGTCCGCCCTTGAACAGATATTCCAGGCCGAATACCGTCACCGCATGCTCCATATGCTCGCAGAAGAAATGAGCCGCCTCTATGAGAAGCTCCTTTGGCGCTTTGTTTCTCTGCATCCGAAGCAGGCGTTCCGTCACCAGTCCATAGCCGATAGAGGCGCATTTGGAGTCGATAATCGTCATGGAAAACTCAGGAAATTCCTCCTTAATCGCCTCATAGGCCAGATTGGCGGCATTGAAGGTTCCCGCAATCCCTGTAGAAAAGCAGATGTAAAGCACCTCATCTCCCCGCTTGGCAAAGGGGCGGAAATGTTCTTCAAACATATACTGGCTGATGTGATACGTCTTAATATCCTTGCCCGAAGCCTGAATATCATAAAATTGATCCGGGAAAATCGTCTCTCCGTCAAAGTAATCCGTACCCTCTATGGTCACAGGGGTGGGCATCACATAAAGACCATACTCCTTTTTCACACACTCCGGTATATCCGAGGCCGAATCTGTAATAATGCAAAAAGCCATATATTATTTCTCCATCTTCTGATTGTTTTCTTTATTGTATCGCGAAACTTAAGTTTTGACAAATAAAGATTTTCCAAAGATGGCTTTTTAACAAAGAGCCTCTAAAAAATATAGCTGCCCGGCTCTACCTGGTATTCTTTTCCTTCTATTATAATAGCTGCGGGCACAGGGGTTGTAATCTCATAGCGGATTTTTTCCTCCCCGCAAAACCACTTGGAACAGATTTCACCGTGACGGATTTTGACGGAAGCCTCCAGCCACTTTAACCGCTTATCCGGCATGGGGGCGATCACAGCCCGCTCAAATCCCGGCGCATCCTCGTCCGTCCTGATTCCTGCGGCAACAGTATAAACCCAATCCATAACAGAGCCATAGGCATAGTGATTGTAGGAATTCATATCGCTGCTCCAGAGCACCCCGTCATCCCGGATGCCGTCCCAATGCTCCCAGATGGTGGTGGCCCCGTGGTTCACCTCATAGAGCCAGGAGGGATATTCCTCCTGCAAAAGCAGATCATAGGCACTTTGCACATGTCCGTTTTCGCTGAGGGCATATAAAAGATAGGGGGTTCCCACAAAGCCCGTTTTCAATCTGTTTTTGTTTTCCCGGATCATCTGCGCCAGAGCATCTGCCGTCTTTTGTCTGTCCTGGGTCAGGTGAAACTGCAGCGCAAGCACATGCTGGGTCTGAGTGCTGTATTCCCCAAAACGCTCCCGGAAGGCCTTTACAATGTTTTCATACAGGGTTTCATAGCTGCTTACATCCTTTCCCAGCACCTTTCCCGCTTTCACAAGCAGCAGGGTGGAATGGGCATAAAAAGCGCTTGCAATAAAATCAGGATCTGTAGCCCCTCTATAGCTTCCGTAAGGGGCGTCCAGCGCAAGCCAGTCCCCATAATGCTTTTCCCTCTGCTTTTTATCGCCATGTCTTGAGGTCCATAAATAAGGATCCTTGCTGTCATTCGTCATATAGTCCACCCATTTTTTCATGGACTCAAAATTCTCGTCAAGCACTCTGGTATTTCCAAACATCTGATATAGCTGCCAGGGAATTATAGCGATGGCGTCTCCCCAGGCCGTGCTGGCCTTCTGTAATCTCCAAAAATCAGGAACCGTATCCGGCACCGCGCCATTTTCCAGCTGCTCGCACCTCACATCCCGCAGCCATTTTTCAAAAAATTTCTCCGCGTCGTAATTATAGCAGGCCGTCTTGGCAAACACCTGGGCGTCCCCAAGCCATCCCAGCCTTTCGTCCCTCTGTGGACAGTCTGTGGGAATATCGATAAAATTAGCCCGCTGGGACCACAGCACATTTTCAAAGAATCGGTTCAGTCCAGCGTGGGAACACTGGATATGGCCCGTGCGCTCCATGCTGGAATAAATTGCAATTCCCCTAAAGCAATCCAAATCCACCTCCATGGGAAATTCATCCAGCCGGATATAGCGGAATCCGAAAAAGGTAAAATGAGGCTTGTAGGTCTGCTGCCCCTCCTTGCAGATATAGGTAAGCACCGCTTTGGCCGTACGATAATTTTCGGTATAAAAATTCCCCTGGCTGTCCAGAATTTCTCCGTGGGAAATCACGATCCTTGTTCCTGCAGGAGCGTTTACGGAAAGCTCGATGTATCCCGCAAAATTTTGACCAAAATCCACGATCCGCTCTCCCTTTGGAGAGGTAAAAAACCGTATGGGCCTGATTCTTTCCTGTTCCCGGATTTCTTCCCCCTCCTGGGCAATCAGTCTGTCCCTGGAGAGCGCTTCTATCTTCACAGGCTCCCATTCTACTCCCGAAAATCCGGCATCATAAACCTCACCGTCATAAATATCAGAAAACCGAATGGGACTTTCTCCCACAGACCAGCTCTCGTCAGTGACAATGGTTTCCCTGCTTCCATCCACATATTCCAGCGTCACCTGGCCGATCAGAGCACAGGGCATACTGTTTACCTCTAAATCCCTTTCGCTGATCCGTCCCCTGTGCCAGCCCTTGCCCACTGTCACAGTCAGAATATTTTCCCCCATTTTCAACCCTTTCAGCTGATAGGTCTGGCACTGCAGACGTTCCTTATAGGCTGTACAGCCCGGAGCCAGAATAAACGCTCCCACTCTTTTGCCGTTCAGGCAGGCCTCATAAACTCCCACAGCGGTGATCTCAAGCTGCGCTGCCCTTACTTCCCTTTCCACCTGAAATTTTCTGCAAAACTGTGGACACACATCCCCCATGTCCTCCTTGCAGCCTATCCACAAAGCCTGTTCCAACATCCCTTTTCCTCCTTGCC
>NZ_CEWDFQ010000103.1:0-9044 GCF_982438285.1 Acetatifactor sp.
GGGAAAGGGTTACGGTTTGGCCCGCCGGGTTCAGCGTCGAAAGCCCCTCTGTGGGAATCTCATCCCTGGAAGCTACCACCTTATAATATGCCTCTCCCACACCGCTTTGACTGTCCGTGGGAGTGAGGGTAATAGACTGAGCGCTTTCCTCCCAGCCTGCAGGAACGCCGGATACCGCCACTGTGGGCGCCGTCAAATCCAGCTTATCCACCGTCACCGACGCCGTATTGCTTCCGCCGTAATCCTCATCCACCACCGTCACCGTATAGGTGCCGTTTTCCGTGGCCAGGAAGTTTCCAGACGCCTCCTTGGAGAAGGTAAGTCCCCCCGGCTCCGTCACCGTATAGTTTTTATTCTCATAATCCGAAAGCCGCCATATCAGGGTGGGCAGGTCGTTGGTCCACTGGGTGGGTGCGCCGGTGAGGGTAATCTTCGGCGCATGGGTGTCCACTGCCGTCTGGGAAAGCACCAGATAAGGCTGGGACGTGGCAGAATAGGTATGCCCTACCTGATCCGTCACCCGAATGTGCAGATATTTGGCAGCTTCCGCAGTTTCCACCGCAGTGTAGGCCAGCACGTCCGTATTTAAGTCTGCAAGGGTCTCCCACGAGACAGGCTCTGCGGCACTGTCCGTCCAGGCATACTCTGCCTTGCTTACTCCGGATTCCCCATCCCCAAAGGAAATGGGCAGAGCAAGCTTTATATAAATCCCCGCCCTGGGGGCTTCCTCACTGTCCTCCGTCAGGCCGCCTATGGAAGCCCATGGAGCGTTCAAATCAATCTTTTCCACCAGGACATTTTCGGTGATGGTCTGGTCGCCTGCCGTGAGCTGAAAGGTGTAGTATCCATTTTCCGTCACCGTGACGCTGGTATCCGTTATGTTCAAATTCGTCCACGCCGTCCCGCCGGAAGCCCGGTACCTGAGAGAAGCATCCGTTCCCGATGCGCTGGCAGTAATACGAATCTGCCTCTCCCTTGCCCAGCTTGTGTTGTCCGCCGAAACCGTCAAAGCAGGGGGCTCACTGCCCGGGACAGGGCTCTCCTTTGTGCCGAAATCTACTTGGGCATATTGGTACGACGTGGCTCCTGTGGTGTCATAGGTGCCGATCACATGGAGATACCATTTCCCATTGCTTTGGCCGCTGCCGGCCTCCTTGCGGATGGAGAGAGAGACGCCTGCGCTTCCCTTTGCGGCCGCCAGCTCTTCGTCGCTCATCTCCACCCAGCCCTCTGCGGGCATAGCTGCCGAATCCGACCACACATACCGCAGGCCGCTGGTCTTACTCTTATCCCCAGTTACCGTAACCACCGCCGTGCCGGTTCCGTTTGCAATACCCTTTCCCGCAACTGTAAAGGAGGGAGCAGAAGCGTCCACCTTTGCATCAGTGGAACCATTGGCAGCACCCGTCTGGGTCCCCGTGGTGTCACACATGTCCTTGATATTTTCCCCTCCGGTCATACCGGTTACCTTCAAGGTTTCTTCGGGGTTTGCCGCCACAGTGCCAGTAAAATACAGCACATTGGTATCCGCGCCTCCCGCATAATATGCCTGTCCCCAGGAAGTAGCCAGATAGGTGTTCTGGGCAGTCATGGTACTGTTTTGTCCGTCCACAATCTCGTCAAAAATCACGGATACCGTAAAGGAATCCCCCACCTTGTACAAGCCTCCTGCCATAGGGGCAATTCCCAGGACCTGGGGCTCTCTGCCGTCGTCGATCAGGGTGTAGTCCGCAAAGCTCGTCACGTACCACCTGTCATAATCTGCCCCGCTGGCTGAGAAATAGCTGTATACCGTATCCTGGATGGAAAGCCTGGCGTAATAGCTGCCGTTTCTTTCTACAATACTCCCCGACGCTGCGTTGTATTTATATACCGTTTTCTTTCGCGCTTCATTATTTCCTGTATCTATACCACTATCTGTCCTTAATGTAGGAAAATACTTGGTTGTGCTGTCTCCCTCACCCAGCTGGAAATTTGCCGTCCAGATAGCTTGTCCTGCCACGCTGTCATCCAGGGCAATCGGTTCTTTGGTATAGCTTCCCGCAAGCTTTGTCTCATTCCCCGCATTGTTAGGCGCATGGTTGCCCATCCAGGCATGCTCCCAGCAGTCTTCATGCTCATATACCCCCATCGCATATCGGTAGAGGTAGAAGTCCGCCGTATTGAGGATATAGGCTGCCTCTGCGGAATACCTGTCCGCCACCTTGGCGCTTGCGTTAAAATTATGCTTTTGGGGATGGGTGTTCTCATTCCTGTCAGACACCCAGTAAATATCTCCGTCTTTCGTATCACTGTGGTCCGTCACCCACTGGGGATTGCCGCTGTAATCCGTGCTCTTTTCCTTCTCCGCAGTATAGATGCTTCTGTCCACCTTATAGGCGTCTGCCGCCGTCATGGTGCGCATGGCAGTTTTTTCCGTCCCCAGGCTTCCTCCTCCGATGACGCGGTACAGCTCTACGGAATACGTCCTGTCGGCGTTGGAATAGGCGGTAGCGGCCTTGCTTGTGCCGCCTGCACTGTAGGCTGCATTGGCGCCGCTCTCGCTGACGGTAATGGTCTTTACGGACTCCCCTTCCTGAAAGGTAAGGGTACCTGCATTATGGGTAAAATGGGTGCCGCCCACCGCGGAGCCGTTCACCGTCCGGTAATACACCGTCTGGCTTCCTGCCGTTCCGCCGCTTCTGGTCACCGTAAAGGTATTGTCTCCATTATTTTGTATGGTGAAGGTTCCGTAGTCCGGCAGCCCCAGTCCTGCGGTGAGCTCCTCACTGTAATAGGTCACATCATCTACCGTGACAGCGTAGGCTCTGGCGTAATACTCTACCCCCTCCTGCAGTTTTGCGCGCCGCTGGCCTGGCAGAAATACCGGTAAGCCACAGGATTTTCGGTACCCGGCACCGCGTAGAGGCCGCCGGAGGGACAGTTGTCAAAGCCCTTTCCCTTGGTGTCCACATCCACATAGACCTTGACCTGAGCGTCATCCCCATACCATCTCCTTATATAGCGGCTGGAATTATTGCTGTCTTCTTTCGCCGTCAAAATAGCCCCGGAGCCCAGCATGGAAACCGCGTCCTCCGGTCCGTATACGCCGTTTAAAAAGGCATAGGTCACACCGGGAGTAAAGCTTGTGGTTTCCACAAAATTGTAATAGATAAAGGCCTGGCCTGAGCCTCCCGTTTTTCGCAGGGCAACGGGCTGCTTTGCCGTCTCTGCGGGAGACGCAAGCAGACTGTAGAAGGCAGGAGCCAAAATCGTCTCCCCTGCAGCCGCAGCCTGTATGCCTCCCTGCAGCTGTGACATCAGATACTGCAGCCTCTCGTTTTGCTCATCCTCCTGTGTCAAAGCGGCTGTGAGCTTTTCATAGGCCGCCGTCAGGGAGAGCCTGGTATTTTCATCCATGGAAAGGATGGCGTCATAAATCCCCCCGTCCTCCACCCCGGGAAAATAATCTGAAAGAATCGTCCCAAGAAGCGCTCCGTCAGGCGTCTGGGGGAGCGTTTGTCCGGCAAGGTTCCCGGAGGACACATCCCCCGAGGATACATCCGGCACATAGCTTTCCTGCGGCGATGCCCCGGATGCGGTCTGCGCCGTCCCCGAATTTTTTTCTGCAAAGGCGTTTATGGTGCCCGTCTGTGCCGCAAGCAATGCGGCGATCAGCACACACGCCAATATTCTTCCCTTCTGCTTTTTCATCCTTTTCATTGAATTTCTCCTTTTCTTTTGTCTGACATATGATGTACGCAAATTCTGATCAGTCTTTTTAAGTAAAGTACTTATAGCAAAAAGGAGCATTCTTTTTAGGACATTGGAACCATCTGCACTTTTTTCGGCACAATTTGCAGATTCCCTCCCACGAAAAAAGCAGCCCTAAAAGGCTGCCTCTCCCTATAGTTTTTACTCAGGCTGCTTTTCCGGAATCTGCAGCAGTATTCTCGCCACAAATTCTCCGCTCTCTGCAGTAAAATCCGCCTCCCCCTTATACTTTTTCACACTGCGCAGAATACTGGAAATCCGTATGACCAGCTTGTTCTGCTTTTGCTTCAGATATACCGAAATCCGCTTCTCTTTTCTGCCAGATTCTTCACAGCCATGAATTGCATTTTCCATGGCGTTTCCCAAAATAGCAATAAAATCGTTCTCCCTGATGTTTGTCTGACGGGAGCAGGCCACCTGCAAATCCACCCAGATTCCCTTTTGCCTCGCTTCCCTTACATACGCCTCCAGAATACTGTTCACTGTAAAATTTTCACAGATTCTTTCGGAAGCCTCTCCGGCATACTCACCTTCCCGCTGCTCCAAATAAGCAAGAAGCGCTCCGATTTCTCCCCGCCTTACATACTCTCCAATCACCAGATCATGATGCCGCAGATCATGGCGGACACGCCTGGCTTCCTCCACCTGCTTCTGCATCAGAGAAAGCTCTCTCTTTAACAGGCTGGCGTTTAACGCAGTCAGCTCCATTTCCTTCTTCTCTTCCATCTCCCGCTGCATCAGATATAAGGTATACAGCATAACCAGATGGGTGAGAAAAAGAAGGGCACATATGCAGAAAAACAAAATCTGCTCTCTGGCTCCCCGCAGTGGGATCAAGACCGGGCGGGTGGCATAATACAAGGTCAGAGCATTTCCCGCAACAGATATGATGCAGATTCCCCACCACTGAGTTTTCAGATCATCCGAAATTTTGCGGAAGGGTTTTCGAAACCACTTAAGATACACAAACACCAGCAGACCAATGACAAGGGTACGCAGGCCCACATCCACCCAGGGATTCCCGTCAAAAAAATGATCTGCCGTCAAAATACCTGCCACAATCATAAAGAGCAGCACAAATATCTGTAAGGATAGATTATAGAGCACCTGAAAAAAGTGATCCCGGCTTAACAGCTGAAACAATATGGTGGACTCTGCAAAAATAACCATAGTGCAATATTTCCCATAACTCTCCGGCGCAGCCAGCACCCACAGAGTGCCTGCCAAAACGCCGGTAAGCACAAAGATTCCATAGCAGAGACAAGTCTTTTTCCAGGACAGCCTCGGTCTGTCCAGACATAGAAACAGCAGGCAAAAACCCACAATCTCCACCAGATTTCGAAATATAGACAAAAGCGGCGTGATTCCCAGCGTCAACTGTCATTCCTCCTCACAATAGTACTGCAGATACTGCTTTTTTAAGGACTGGTAAGTTCCTCTCGGCAGATAGATTTTCCTTCCGGTATTTAAGCTGATCTCTCTTGCGTTCAGACTGTCAATATACCCCAGATTCACAATATAGGCAGCCCCACCCTTACAAACTCTCTGTATGGAGCAAGCATGGAGGAAAGCTCCTTCATTGTCATATGCACCAAGGGCTGTGCTCCGTTTGCCAGAAAAAGGCACTGGGACTTGCCCTGGGCCTCACAAAAAGCAATATCCCTCAGGGCCACACGCCGCAGCCTGCCGTCAATCCGAAACAGCAGATACTTTTTCCTCTCCTTTGCCATGTCGCTCAAAAGCCTGTTAAGCACCGAAAAAAACCTCTCCTGTTCTATAGGCTTTACCAGATACTGGGCCGCATCCACGTCAAATGCCTCCAGCGCATGCTCCTTAGAGGAGGTGAGAAATAAAATCCTGCTTTCGTTTCCCATATCGCGAAGGTCTCTGGCTGCTTCCATTCCTGATTTTTCCGGCATATAAATATCCATCAGCACCAGGTCTGGCAGATAATCCTCTTCCCTGACCGCAGACAACAGCTTCCGGACTCTTTCAAAACGTTCTATGAGAAGGTCTGTGCCGTAATGCTCCTTACAGTAAACCTCCAGCATATTCTGTACCTTATCCAATTCTGTCCTCTCATCATCACAAAGAGCCACCTGATACATGCTGCCGTCTCTCCTTATCTGTCTGATACCCTGTTGTCCGAGCCCCTCTTCTCATTAATAATACAAAAATAGGACTTTTTTCCCAATCATTGTAGTATATAGACCAAATGTCTGCAAGTATTGACAGTGCACTATGTCTAACAATTTATGTCAACCAAGATAATATCCGGCCCTATCTGCCTGATGTCCTTATAGGGAATGACGATATCCGGCTCACAATTCAAAAAGCCCAGCACTTTACTGCAGCCCGGCACCATAATTTTACGGATGCAGCCGCTGCACTCATCGAATTCCAGATCACAGACCTTTCCCAGCTTTTTGCAGTCTCTTATGTTAATCACATCCTTGCATTTAAGCTCAGAAAAAAGCATTTCCTCCGCCGCCCTTTTGTTTTTTTCATGTATATGCAAAAGCACCTTCGTAAATACTAGCAATACATCATTTTAAGGAGGCAGCGACAATGGCACAGGGTAAAGTAGAAATCTGCGGAGTAAACACCTCCAGACTTCCGCTCTTAAAATCTGCTGAGAAGGAGGCACTTTTCAAACGAATTGAGGAAGGGGATTTAAAGGCCAGAGAAGCCTATATCGAAGGAAACCTGCGGCTGGTATTAAGCGTAATCAAACGCTTTTCCTCCAGCAATGAAAACGTGGACGATTTATTTCAGATCGGCTGCATTGGCCTGATCAAAGCCATCGATAACTTTGATTCCTCACTGAACGTAAAATTTTCCACCTATGCCGTACCCATGATCGTCGGGGAGATCAAACGTTTCCTTCGAGACAACAATTCGATCAGAGTCTCCCGTTCCCTAAAGGATACGGCCTACAAGGCCATCTACGCTAAAGACGCCCTCACCCGGAAAAATCTAAAGGAGCCCACCATTGAAGAGATCGCAAGCGAGGTGGGTATTTCCAAGGAGGATATTGTTTATGCCATGGACGCCATTCAAAATCCTATGAGTCTTTACGAGCCCATCTTTACCGACGGCGGCGATACCCTCTATGTGATGGACCAGATCAGCGACAAAAAGAACAAGGAGGAAACCTGGGTGGAGCATCTTTCCTTAAGCGAGGCCATGAAACGGCTCAATCCCAGAGAGCACGAGATCATTTCCATGCGCTTTTTTGAGGGAAAAACCCAGATGGAGGTTGCCCAGGCCATAGGTATCTCCCAGGCCCAGGTTTCCCGGCTTGAGAAAAACGCCCTTCGCACCATGCGCGCCTATCTCAGCGCATAAAAGGGGCCGGCTACTCCTCTTGGCCGGCCAGAAAATCAAATAATTCACTTAAAAAAACATACACGCAGCCTCCTATGATGGCGCCGAAAATATCAATGGCAATATCAAGGGCCCTTCCCGTTCTGAGGAAAACGTACTTCTGAAGCATTTCATCCAGAACGGCGATAAAGCCGCACAAAATCACCGCGTAAAAGAAATTCACCACCTTGGCGCGCCTTTGCTTCATCAGCTGATAGCCGAAGCCGAACACCACGGCAAGGGCGGCATACTCAGAGGCATGTGCAAGCTTTCGCAAAAGCGGATTCATAAATTGGGTAACCACGGCCGTCTCCCCGCTGTCCAGACCAATGTGCAGCCACTGATCCACCGTCCTTACCACAAAGGAGGCTGCCCGCATGCTGAAGGCATTGGAATCGGCTGCGCTTTCACTGGAAAAGGCGAATATTCCCAGAATCATGGCCGCCATTGCAAGCACAGCCAGAATGATATACGCCAGCTTTGCCCGTTTTGGCTCTGTGCGTCCCTCGCTCAAAATGCACCGGAACAAAATATAGCCCAGCACAGCCCCCGAAAAATTTGTGAGAATATCGTCAATCTGAAAATATCCTCTTCCCGTGGCAAGCTGGAGGCATTCGATGGCTATGCTGGAAAAAAGCCCTAAGCCCGCACATACCCAGAATTTTCTTGCCGCCCGTATGGCCCAGGCGCACACAAAGCCATAGGGAATAAACAAAAGTACATTTTCCACCACATAGGCGTTATTTCTTGCGTTAATTCCCCAGGTGGAAAACAGCTCCAGGTCCACGCCCCTTCTGCTGCCGCTTTCCCGGGAAAAAAAAGTAATGAGCAGAATGATGGCCGTGTACATAAAAAAGCTTGTGACTGCAGCCACAGAAATAGGCTTTTTATATCTGCGCACCCTGCGATCATTTACTGCGCTGAGAATAATGGCCACCACGATTCCCACCACAAGTCCATAGGGAAGATACCGAAACACGGACACCATATCCCTGATTATATATTCTCCCATTTATCCTTATCCTCAAATAATCTGTCGTTCATCCAGGCCACAGCGTCTGTCACCCCATCCTCTGAGAAGTCAAAAAAAGCGCTTGTCTTTAACTCCTGTGCCGTGCAGAAAAAGTTAAAGGGCTCCGGCCAGACTGTAACCTTCAGTTTTTCTTCTCCCTGGTCATTTTGGGCTTTCTCCAGACGATAGCGCATTCCCTGGTGACAGCCCGTATATTCTGTTTTCTTCAAATATTCCATTGACAAGATATCTTCCCGCCGTATCATGTTATGCACCGCCTGCTTTTGTTTGAAAGTCGCCGAAAGACGGCTGTAGTTTCCAGTATATACTATCCGTCCTGTTATTGCAAATGGTTGCTCATTTCTTTTTTCAGCTGGCGCATGATCTTTTTTTCCAGTCTTGAAATATAGGACTGGGAAATTCCCAAAAGACTGGCCACCTCCTTCTGGGTCATCTCCTGCCCGTCCAGGCTCCCCAGTCCGAATCTGAGATTGATAATGGTCTTTTCCCTCTCCGACAGCTTTTCCACCGCTCCCATCAAAAGCTTGTGCTCCACCTCGCTTTCCAGGTTGCGGTAGATCACGTCCTCATCCGTCCCCAGGATATCTGACAAAAGCAGCTCATTTCCGTCCCAGTCCACGTTTAAGGGTTCGTCTATGGACACCTCAAGTCTGGTCTTGTTATTCCTTCTTAAGTACATTAAGATTTCATTCTCAATACATCTGGAAGCATAGGTGGCAAGCTTGATTTTTTTCTCAGGGTTAAAGGTATTGATGGATTTGATCAGGCCGATGGTTCCAATGGAAATCAGGTCCTCCACCCCTACGCCCGTATTGTCAAACTTTTTTGCTATGTACACCACCAGCCGGAGATTGTGCTCGATCAATATGGATTTGGCTTCATCCTCGTACTC
>NZ_CEWDFQ010000104.1:0-8942 GCF_982438285.1 Acetatifactor sp.
CCCTTGCGCCCCTCCCCAAAAAAGGGTATGATATCTCAGAAGCCAATCTCGCTTAGAGCGTCAAAAGGAGTGTAAGAATGAACCTGCCTGTCAGCCTGAAGAAAGAAAACATAAAAAAATATAAAGCAGCCATCCCCTGTCTATATGCTTTTCTGCAAATTGCAGTGTTGTTTTTCTTAAGAAAATTCCTGCTGCTTACGGTTTACCAGACAGTGGCCGCCTATGCCGCCGTCTGTATGGCGGGGATCATCCTTTTGTTTTTGTCAGAGCGATTTCCGGGCGGCAGGAAGTTGTCCTGGAGGATGGCAAGCGACAGCTATCTGATGTTCTGGAGCGGAATTCATGGAGTGATTGTGCTGGGCTTTTTGACCTGTGGGACATACTACCTGACGCTTACCCAGGTGACCATTGTGCAGATTGTAAATCTGTTCCTTGGAGCGGCGTTGTACTGGTTTTTCTATCTGGTTACCGGCAGACCGGTAACCGCTGTGGGAATCGGGAATCTGATGATCGGGCTGCTTGGAACGGCAAATTATTATCTGATGAGATTCCGGGGAGCGCCTCTTTCGCTGGGAGACTTTAAATCTGCAAAGACAGCGGTAAATGTGGTGGGCAATTACGATTTTACGCCGGATGGGATGCTGGTGTTTGGACTGATAGATCTGCTTTTGTGGTATCTTGTGTGGAAATTTGCATTTGCGGGAAGGAAAGGCAAGAGCAGACGTTTTCATCCGGTGTCTGTGGCCGTTACAGCTGTTGTTGTCTGTGGGTGCATTGCTCTTCCTGTTATGAGGTTTGACAGGATATATGCGCAGACGAATCAGTTTTCCCAGGACACCTATCTTGCCACATTGCTGTCGGAAATTATGGGGAGCACCCAGAGCCTGCCGGAGGATTATTCTCTGGATGAGGTACGTCGGATCATAGAGGCATATGAGGAAGACCAGAAAGTACAGGGAAATGAGGAGGAAGACGATATTTTAGGGACGGATGAAAACTCCTCAGTTATGGAATTTCTCAATATTGTGGTGATCATGAACGAGGCATTCAGTGATCTGCGCGTACTGGGAGATTTTGAGACTACGGAGCCGGTGCTGGAATATTGGGATTCTATTCAGGAGAATGTAATCCGTGGCTGGGCCAATGTGTCCGTCCTTGGAGGAAACACGGCAAACTCGGAATATGAGTTTCTCACCTCCGATTCCATGGGGGCATACAGCGCCGCAGTGCCCTATAACTCTTATTTTTCCAGTGGGGATGCTTATCCGGGTCTGGTTTCCAACCTGAAGGAGCTGGGCTATGAGACGGTGGCCTTTCACCCTTATTTGTCCAGCGGCTGGAACCGTACTCAGGTATACCGGGCCATGGGGTTTGATCGAATCTTGTTTTTGGAGGATGTAGAGGAGGAAATGGACACATTGCGCATTTATGTCAGTGACCGAGGGGATTACTCCTATCTGCAGACCTATTTTGACCAAAAGGAAGAAGGAGCTCCGCTGTTTTTCTTTAATGTGACTATGCAGAATCATGGGGGGTATACCAATAGTGGAGATAACTTTGAAACTACCGTGCAGCTTGCCGGTGAAATGCAGGGGAAATACCCTCAGGCGGAGCAGTATCTAAGCCTTATGCAGGAAAGCGACAAAGCCCTTGAAGAGCTGCTTGCTTATTTTGAGCAGTATCGGGAACCGGTGGTTGTGGTGGTATTCGGGGACCATCAGCCCAATCCTCCCTTTATTATCTGGCATAATTATGAGACAGAAAGTGTCGATTTAGGAGAGGTGAGTCTCAATTATCTTGCCGGCATTCTGCTCGGGCAGCTGGGGCTGCCCATGAGCGAATATCAGCAGTATGTGATGGAGCTGTATGAAAGCCTGCCAGTGATAAGCAGTCTGGGAATCAAGACCGCAGACGGCACACTGTATGCCAAGGGAAGTGAAGAGTACGAGAATCTGATAAGAGATTACCGTCTGTTGATTTACCATCACACGGCGGATGGGGAAAATCGGCTGGAGGATTTTTTTGAAATAGCAGGGGACTAAGCTTCCTCCACCTCCATAAAGTTTCTGGGGTGCCTGTGAAATAAAATGTCTTTTTGCTTTATATTGGATACATAGGTATAGATTTCGGTGGTGCTGATGGAGCTGTGCCCCAGCATCCGCTGGATATAGCGGATGTCTACATCCTGTTCTAAAAGAAGTGTTGCGAAGGAATGACGGAACATATGAGGGGTGATATGCTGCTCTATTCCTGCAAGCCTTGCGTAATGCCGGATCATAAATCTCACCGACTGATCGGACAGCTGTTTTTTCAGCCTGTTTACAAAAAAGCATCCGGCAGAAGAAATTTCCGGGGCGAAGGCGTTCTGATAGGAGGCCAGGGCAGAGAGTACTGCCGGATTCCCGATCTGCAGGATTCTTTCTTTGGCGCCTTTGCCGTAAATACGGACGGTTTTTTCCTTCAGGTCGATATGCTGGGGCTTTAGGGAGCAAAGCTCACAGATGCGCATTCCCGTGGCGAAAAGCAGCTCAAGCACCGCAACATCCCGGATGCGGCAGCGTTTCTGATACTGGGTGTGAGCGGTTTTCCTTTGGCGGTAGGCCTCCGACAAAAGAGCCTGCACGGAATGAAAAGGGATGGTCTTTGGCAGAAGCCTTGCCTCCCGAAAACGGATGTCCAGCTTGTCAAAGGGATTTTCGGAGAGAATTTCCCGATAGGAGAGGTAGCGGAAGAAGGCTTTTAAGCTGGCCACCTTTCTCTTTGCGGTTTTGGGCTGGTATTTTCTGTGGAGCATAGTGATGTAGGCATCTACCGGCTCCCGTTCATAAAAAGTAAGAGTGTTGTCCATGCTGCGCTCGTATTGGGTCAGATCGATACGGTATGCCTTCAGCGTCTTGGGATCAAGATGCTTTCTGTACTGGCAGTAATCCAGGTATTCTTCCAGGTAAAGGTTCAAAGCTTTCATCATTTGTATCCTCCGTGTTTTTGTCCTATTATGAGGGGAAAGGGGGAAATTGTCCATTCTTCCCACAAAAGCTCCTCCGCCCTTTACATTGCCCTTTCCCTGTCTTATAATAGAGACACTACAAAAACGGCGTGATAAAGGGGAGGTTTAAGTGGAAAATTTTATACCTGCCATAAGAACAGACCGATTGAGGGAAATGAAGGGGTATGACGAGAGGAATTATTCTTTTATCGACAGAGCTTCCTATCGGATTATAGAGAAAATCCAGACGCTGCAGGAGGGCTGCGAGGCTTTCTTCGGGGTGGAAGCCACACAGAATGACGTATATTTTTATCTGATAGACAATCAGGCCAATACCTATTTGTCTATCTATGAAATTTATCAGCTTCTTTTGGAGATTTCCCACAGGGAAGGGACGCAGTTTGTGGTTAACGCCTTAAAAAAGCAGCTGCGTCTGAAAATCAGAAGGTCTCCCGATCCGAAAAAGAAGGAGGAATGGCTTCATCAGCAGGAATTTGAGTATCGGGGAATCCGGTATCATATCAGGGAAACAGTAGACCCGGGCCGCTGTGGAGAAATTGAAATTCCTGATATGGATTTCAAAATATCCTACAGAAAGCTCTTTGTGTTGATCAACCTGATTCAGGAAAAGAGCAACGCCCTGTTTTTAAGGGGCGGACAGAATCAAAAATATGCCGACGGCATTCTGCGGCTGTTTGTGGTTTTGCTCTCAAAGCATGAAGAAATTCCCCTTTTGACCGGGCTGGGCTGGAGGTATGATGCAGGCTCGGATCAGTTTTTGTTTCAGCCGCCTGGGGCGGAAAACGAACGAAATAAGCGGAAATATTATTTGACGAAGCAGGAGTTTGATACTATAATGAAATAAAGAATCCTAGTATTCGTCGAGGACGAAGTATTTCTAAAGAGTTTATGGAGTGGTAAAAGTGCAAACTGAACGTCAGGCGCGCTTTTCCGCTCGCACGCCTATGCTCGCGGAGCTTGCCTGGCGTTCAGTTTACTCTTTTACCACTGTAGGATTCTTTTTTTATGCTGTGCAAAAGAATGTCTTTTATTCTTTGTGCGTGGGAGAAAAGATTGAAAATTAAAATTTTCAATCCGGAATTTGTGCTACGCACAAAGTTCCTTTTGATTACAAAGCCGCTCACGCGGCAGAATGAGAGGAACCATGGAATATACCTTGCTGGATAAAATCACGATCACTCGTCCCATCCTTTTTTTATGTGGGCCGTATTATGAAAAGAGCAACAAAAGCGACAGACGGGTGATTTTGCAGAACATGCTGTATGACACCTACAAAAACAAATACCTGCCCTTGGTTATAGATGATTTCCTCACGGAAAAAAATATACGGGATGACAACATCAGCATTCAGATTATGGAAGAAATCTGCGCCGCGGTGTCCTATAAAACGTATATTTTCCTGGATACCATGTCATCGGCCACAGAGCTTGGAATTTTTGCAAACAGCGCCTATGTGAACGAGATCAGTGTGTTTGTCCCTAAGGTCAGCGATATTTATAACCGCAAAAATGTGGGATACTTTGTGCATGATGTGGTGCTGAAAAAGCATGAGGACAGGGTGAAATGCCTGGAATACAGGCCGGGGCTGGAGAGAAAGGCTCTGGCCACGGATTATGTGGTGGAGCATTATAAATTTGTAAACGACAGCCTGCCTTCAAACCTTGCAAGGCACATCAAGGAGGATCCCATTTTCGGGCAGGAGGATTCTCATCCCATCAATCTGAGGGAGGACGATGTTGTCATACCTCAAACACCATACCAGATCTGCTGTCAGAGAAAAGGAAACAGCCTTACGGTGAGCATTTCGCTGCGGCTTTTGTTTTATGTGACAGTGTCCATAATCTCTCATGAGTACAAAACCTTTCTCCAAAGTGGGGATGAGGACTTTTCCAAGTTTGATATTGACGATATTGTGGACAAGGTGAACCAGTGCATTAAAAATTTTATTTCCGGAAAGACTGGGAAGGATCTGTCAGCCTGTGGGATTGCAAAGCTGAACACGGTTCTGCAGGAGGAAGAAAGAACTCTGGTCTATCACATTGCAAAATTTGTCCATGTGTATTATCTGTATTCCCAATTTCACAGGTTTTATCTGGTGGAAAAGCCGCTGGGTAATGTTGTGGACAAGATTGCAGTGGGAAACCATCCCTATACTTTGTGCGGCCTTAAGGAAAAGGATATCACGCTTTTAGAAAAAATCCAGGCCGATCAGGAGAAGTATTTTGAACAGATAATCGTTAGAAAAAATAAAAAGAAACGCGAAATTATAAAATACAGAGAAGACAAAAACGGAGATCAGGCCAGAGAACTGCATAACCGGATGCTTCAGGGCATACTGGAGCATTACACGGCAAATCAGGCTTCCTACGCTTACCGGCGGGGACGGGGAATCAAGCAGTGCGTGCAGCAGCATTTGGACGGCGTAGATTTTATGAAATACGACATCCGTAAATTTTTCAATAGTATTGGTCCGGAAAAGCTCACCAAATGCTTTGGGGCGGCCCTTAAGATCGACGAAAGATTTTTTAAGGAGCTTTACAGAATGCTGGGCAGCTGCTTTTATCATGGGACGCTGCCGCTGGGGCTTGTGCTGTCTCCGATTTTATCAGATATTTATATGAATGAGTTTGACCGCAGGGCGGAAGGCTTTTTTTCCGCTCTTGGATTTACCTATACCCGGTACGCGGACGATATTCTGGTCTCTGCAAAGGAGATTATGGGAGAAGAGCAGAAGGCGAAAGCGGAGGAATTTGTGGAGCGGGAGCTAAAAAGGCTTTCCTTGTCCATAAACAGGGAAAAGGTGCGAAAGACCCGTTTGGAAAAGCAAGGGGATCAAATTCGCTATGTGGGGCTTTACATTGTCAGGGGAGAGAAGGAGAATTTTATCACCGTTGGCAAATCCTATGCTTATGAGACCGCCCGGGAATGCCTTGATTACTTTCACAAGGTGCGCCGCCTGCTGGTGGAGGAGCTGCCTGCTGCGGAAAGGGAAAAATTGGAGAAGGACACCTTTTTTGAGAGACAGATTCTTTTGGGAAAGCTGGGCTTTATGGAGCAGATGGAAGGGCAGAGAGGAACTGACAGGGTGGAGGCCAGGCTGAAAGCCCACGGTTTAAGCATACTGGAGATTTAGGAAGCTCATTAATAAGTAATTGCGAAACTCGCTGGCAAAGTTACGAACCTGGTCATAATAACCAAAAACGGGTTCCGAAGCAGTGGCTAGTCACCCTTATTTTGGTTATTACATCCAGTTTCTGATACCCGGGAGCGAGTTTCGCAATTACTTAAAGAGCATTAAAATCATAAGGAGAGTATTCATGGAGCAGACCAAATTACAAAAATGGATGAATATAGGCTTTTTTATGCTGCTGCTTCTCGGGGCCTCGGCGGTAACCCTGATTTTGTTTCACAGGCAGACCATCGGGAGCCCGGAGAGGTATCATTCGGATATGAAGGCTTATATACTGGAAATGCAGGGGCTTGACAGCGGCTACAGCTTTCCCTATCCTGTTTTTTTTAAGCTTGCCGCGTTCCTGCACCTGTTTGCCGGGCCGGAATTTGCGGTGGCCCTGGCCACCATGCCGTTAAACAGCCTGGCTATGGTGATTGTGAAGCTGATTCTGGATCATCTGCTGCTTGCGGACTTCCAGGCGTTTTTTGCAAAACAGAAATGGCTGGCGGGAGCCTTGCTGAGCCTTCTTTCCATCTCTTTGTTTTTTATTTCCATGCTGTATCCGCCTCCAGGAATCTACCTACCGGGCATCAAATACAATTATCTGGGGGTTTTTACTGCAAATCCTTTTCATAATGCAACCTACATGGCGGCCCGGCCATTTGCCATTCTTTCCTTTTTCTGGTTTGCCAGGCTGCTGGAGCGCTATGAGAAGGGCTGGAAGGAGCAGAAAAAAGATTATGCGCTGTTTTCTTTCTTTCTCCTGACGGCCACCATGACCAAGCCAAGCTTTACCCTTGTACTTGTGGGAGCTGCGGGATTGATTATGGTATGGCGTATGATAAAAAGCAGGTTCCGCAATTTTGTTCCCACGCTGCAGCTGGGACTGTGCTTTGTCCCCACATTTTTAGACCTGTTGTATCAGTACAGGGGCGTCTTTGTGCCCGATGAAGGAGAGGAAGGGGGCCTGGGCTTTTGCCTTGGCAGCGTATGGAGGCTTTACTGTGACAATATCCCCCTTGCGGTCTGCCTGGCGGTGGGCTTTCCGCTGGTTGTGCTGTTATGTAATTTTAAGGAGCTGAAGGAGAACACACTGTACCGTTTTTCCTGGCAGATCTATGGGATGAGCTTTGCCATGGCGTTTTTCCTGTATGAAAAGGGCTTTCGGGCGGCGCATTTTAATTTTTCCTGGGGCTATATGTATGGAATTTTCTTCAGCTTCCTGGGGGCGCTGCCGGTGCTGGTTCGTGCAACCATAGCAAAGAAGCGTCCCTTTCTTCTCGCGGTCCAGTGGGGGGCTTATTTGTGTCATGTGGTCTGCGGATTGTATTATTTTTGGGGAATATTCCAGGGGAAAATGTACTATTAGTTCCGCTAAGCTGTGTTGTATTAATATACTTGATAACGATAAAGAAATTCTATAAAATTAGTTTAAAAAGATGTAGTGATATTTGGGGAAGGAATAGAGTTACAAATGAAAAAGAGACAAGGAATATTTGAAGTGCATAATTTTTTGTTTCCCCTATTATTAGCAGTATATGTCTTTGTAATGGTGATTGCTTCTCCGATAACTTTTGCGCAAGGTTTAGTTTTTTACTTCTATCAGATATTTTCTGTCTGGGTTCCGGGTATGGCAATAATTACGCTGCTGAAAATACCGGAATGCGACAGTATGGAGAGAATTCTTTGCGGATATAGCATGGGGTATGTATGGAGTATCATACAATATTTTCTTTTCGCATTTTTTGATGCGTTACAATGGTTAACGCCATTTCAAATTGTGTTTTGTCTAATATTTTTGGGATATTTGTCGCGTAGTTTGGGGAAGAGGGCTGTTGCCGAAAATAAAAAAGAGATAAAAAAGGAATGGGCGTTAGTGGCTGTTCTGTTTACTGCGGTAATCGGAATTCGCTTTGTAACATACTATGGGCTTAATTTGTTGCCTACAAATGATCAGGCAGTCACTTTCCCTACTCAGGACATTCTTTTTTATATCGGCAATGCCATTAGTGCTAAAAAAGGGTTTCCTTTGGAAGAATTTCGGTATGCCGGCGAGGTTTTTAAATATCATTATTTCGGAAGCATTCATTTGGCGGTAGCTTCTATGATAACAGGAATTGAAGCGTTAAAGCTGGAAATTTGCCTGCAGTGGATTTCTTCCTCCTTGATGGTAATATCTGCGTTTTATTGTCTGCTGCGCCGAATGAAGCTGTCTTTAAATTTGCGTATTCTTGGAATGATTATACTGTTGTTTACCACAGGCAAGGAGCTGCTTGTTTATGTGGCCTATCAGCATATAATGTACAAGGCTCCATTTGGTTTTGACATTGGATTGGCAATGGGAGTTTTTACAATTATGTTCCTTTACATACAGTATCAGACCCCTAAAATACATTTCGGCTTATGGGGAGGGACGTTGCTTGCTTTCTTTGCCTGCGAAGGCAGTAAAGCGCCAATTGCTGTGGTCATTTTATTCCTGGTAGGGTGTATTTGTGGATTATGGCTGTTTTCTTCTTTATCAAAAAAACAGGCGTTCATTTATGGTATTCCGCTGGTGGTATTATTTTTAACCATTTTCTTTGGAGTTGTATCAAATGGCTTGGATACAATAACGACAAATTCTACAGGACTAAAGATTGATCCTACGGGGCATTTGTACGAATGCGGATTGGGTAAATTATATTTTAATTGGACAGCGCAGGGAATGCCGGAGGAATTGGGTAAGATTTTGATAGTGATTCTGTTCTTCTTTGGGTGTAACGC
>NZ_CEWDFQ010000105.1:0-8835 GCF_982438285.1 Acetatifactor sp.
GGCGTCAGCATTTTGGCAGTGGCAGATAATCTTGTAAGCAATGTAAAGTATAAGGTGGAAGAATTTACCGGCATTGAAATTGAAAAAATCAACATCTTTGTGGAAGGTGTAAGAGTGATTGATTAAGGAGGATTTACCGTGGATTTACAGCAAATAGACGCCAAGATGCTCTCAAAAATGTTCTTGGCCGGAGCAAAGAATTTGGAAAATAAGAAGGAATGGATCAATGAATTAAATGTATTTCCCGTTCCTGACGGCGATACCGGCACCAATATGACAATGACTATCATGTCTGCAGCCAGAGAGGTGTCTGCACTAGGGGAAAATGCCGATATGGAATCCATCTGCAAGGCTATTTCCAGCGGCTCCCTGCGGGGGGCAAGAGGAAATTCCGGCGTTATCCTCTCCCAGCTTTTTCGTGGCTTTACCAAGAGCATCAGAGAGGAGAGCATCCTCACTGTCCCTGTATTTACAGCTGCCTTTGAAAAAGCGGTGGAGACTGCCTACAAGGCTGTTATGAAGCCCAAGGAGGGAACCATCCTCACTGTAGCAAGAGGCGTTTCCGAGAAGGCGAAGGAGCTTTCAGAGGACGGCGTTGAAAACCTGGAGGAGTTTTTTGGTGCGGTGCTTGAGCACGCAAGGTATGTGCTCAGCCAGACCCCTGAAATGCTTCCTGTGTTAAAGCAGGCAGGCGTTGTGGATTCCGGCGGACAGGGGCTGGTGGAAGTGTTAAGCGGCGCTTTCGACGCCTTTTTGGGCAAGGAGGTGGATTTGAGTCTTGCGCCATCCGATCAGGGAGCTTCCTCCGTAAGCCGCAGCGCATCCATGGAGGCTCAGGCAGAGGCGGAGATTAAATTCGGCTACTGTACGGAATTTATCATTCTTTTAAACAAGCCCTTCAATGTGAAAGCGGAAATGGATTTTAAGGCTTATCTGGAATCCATCGGCGATTCTATTGTATGTGTAGCGGACGAAGATGTGGTAAAGGTTCACGTACATACCAATGATCCTGGTCTGGCCATCCAGAAGGCATTGAAGTACGGAGCCCTTTCCAATATGAAAATTGATAATATGCGTCTGGAGCATCAGGAAAAGCTGTTCAAGATGTCTGAAAAGGAAGCTTCCCAAAAAGCGGCTGATGAGGCAAATCAGCCGCCCAAAGCCATGGGCTTTATCGCGGTTTCCATCGGCGAGGGCCTCAATGAAATTTTCTCAAGCCTTGGCGTGGATTATATCATTGAGGGGGGACAGACCATGAACCCCAGCACTGCGGATATTCTCGACGCTGTGGAAAAGGTGAACGCAGAAACCATTTTTATCCTGCCAAACAACAAGAATATTATTCTTGCGGCAAACCAGGCCGCAGAGCTTGTGACGGACAAAAATCTGCTGGTCATTCCCACAAAGACAATTCCTCAGGGAATTACGGCGGTCATCAATTTTGTCCCGGAGCTTTCTGCAGATGAGAATGAGGAGGCTATGCTCCGGGAAATCACAAATGTAAAAACAGGACAGGTCACTTATGCTGTGCGGGATACGGTAATTGACGATAAGGAAATCCGAAAGGGCGATTATATGGGAATCGGCGACAAGGGTATCCTGGCTGCAGGAGAAAGTCTCACAAACATCACCGAAAAAATGGTTTCGGAAATGGTAGATGACGCTTCTGAGCTGATCAGCGTTTACTTTGGCTGTGACGTAGACGAGGCGGATGCGCAGCTTTTGAAGGAATCTCTGGAGAGTGCATATCCCTCCTGCGATATTGAGCTGCAGTATGGAGGACAGCCCATTTACTATTATGTGATCTCCGTGGAATAATAGAATTTCTGAAAAATAGATTTTGTCTAAGGCTGTTGCCAACTGAAGCTTTGTAAGTGAGGCTTCATCTGGCAGCAGCCCTTTTTCACCGCAGTAAAGGGGGGAGGATGCAGATGCAATTCCCCACGCTGCGCTTGGGAATGAGGAATATGATGAAGGAAACTACGCCTATTATTGAGATAAAGGGAATCGGGGAAAAAACCCGGAAACTTTTTGCGAAAATCGGTGTGGAAACTGCGGGAGACCTGCTTGCATGCTGTCCACGGGATTATGAGCTTTACAAAGAACCGGTTTTGGTGGCACAGACCCAGCCCGGGCAGGTGTGCGCCATCTGCGTTTCGGTGACAGGCATTCTTGGCCAAAAAAAATTGAAAAGCCTGGATATCTTGAATGTGGCTGTTTCGGACCGCTCAGGCGCCATGCAGCTCACCTTTTTTAATATGCCCTTTTTAAAAAAGGTATTAAAGCCAGGGATCAGATATCTTTTCCGGGGAACCGTCCAGAGCAGAGGGACTGCCAAGGTAATGGAACAGCCAAAGCTATTCTCCCTGGAAGAGTACCAGAAGCTCACAGGGAGACTGCAGCCCAAATATCCTCTTACAAAGGGACTGACCAACCAGGCAGTCTCCAAGGCAGTCAAACAGGCCCTTTCTTTTTATGAATTTGAACCGGAATATTATCCTGCTTCTGTTTTAAAAAGGTATCGGCTGATTTCCAGACAGGAGGCTGTGTGCGGCATTCATTTTCCGAAGGATCAAGAGGAGCTGGCGGCCGCCAGAAAACGTCTGGTTTTTGACGAATTTTTTTCCTTTTTATTTCTGCTGCGGAAAAATAAGGAATATACCCAGACACTTCCCAATCAGTATCCTATGTTTGAAACTGCCGATACTGTCCGCCTTTTAGAAAAAATGCCCTTTCCCCTTACGGGAGCCCAGAAAAGGGTTTGGCGTGAGGTGCGGGAAGATTTAAACAGCCCTGGCTGCATGAACCGGCTGATTCAGGGGGACGTGGGCTCCGGAAAAACCATCATTGCTCTGCTGGCTCTTTTGATGTGTGCAGCAAACGGCTTTCAGGGAGCCTTGATGGCGCCTACAGAAGTGTTAGCCATGCAGCATTACGAGACGGTACAAGAGTATATGCAGAAATATCAGGCGGCCTTCCGTCCCGTTCTGCTTGTGGGCTCCATGACAGCAAAGGAAAAAAAAGCAGCTTATGAAAAAATTGCTTCCGGGGAAGCCAACCTTGTAATCGGCACCCACGCCCTGATTCAGGATAAGGTAAAATATCGCTCTCTCGCGCTGGTGGTGACGGACGAACAGCACCGTTTCGGCGTAAAACAGAGAGAGCAGCTTGCAGGAAAGGGGAACAGTCCCCATATTCTTGTCATGAGCGCAACCCCAATCCCAAGAACCCTGGCAATTATTCTCTATGGAGACTTAAATATTTCTGTGATAGATGAGCTTCCGGCCAACCGGCTTCCCATAAAAAACTGTGTAGTGAACACCGCCTACCGTCCAAAGGCATATGCTTTTATCGCAAAGGAAGCAGCCATGGGGCATCAGGCATATGTGATCTGTCCAATGGTGGAAGAGGGGGAGCTGGAAGATACGGAAAACGTGATTGATTACACGCAAAAGCTTAGGGCAGCCCTTCCTTCCGGCGTTCAGGTCGCCTATCTGCACGGGAAAATGCGTCCTTCTGAAAAGAACAGGATTATGGAGGAATTTGCCCAACGAAACATTGATGTTCTTGTGTCAACCACTGTAATTGAGGTGGGCATCAACGTGCCAAACGCTACAGTGATGATGGTGGAAAATGCCGAACGCTTCGGCCTCGCCCAGCTTCATCAGCTCAGAGGCCGGGTGGGAAGGGGAGATTGCCAGAGCTACTGCATTTTTATCAATACCAGAGAAAACAAAGAGACAATGGAACGGCTTGAGATATTGAATCACTCCAACGATGGATTTTTCATTGCTTCGCAGGATTTGAAGCTGAGAGGGCCGGGAGATTTGTTTGGCATCCGCCAAAGCGGGGAATTCGCTTTCCGGATAGGGGATATTTACACGGACGCCCCCATCCTGCAGCAGGCGGCGGAGGCTGTGGAAGAATTGATGAAGAATGATCCGCAGCTTTCCGGTGAGGAATATCTGCCCTTAAGGCAACATTTGCTCTCTGAATCAGGGAATAGTGTTGACTTTCGCTCCATATGACGATAAAATATTCTAAGCTCTCATGAAATCAATTTAAATTTTAAGGAAAGGTATGGTCATTTCAGCATGGCGGCGATTGCAATTGTTACGGACAGTAACAGCGGTATCACACAGAAGCAGGCGGAGGAATTGGGGGTTTTTGTTCTTCCCATGCCCTTTATGATCGACAACGAGACTTATTTTGAGGACATCAATCTGACGCAGGAGGAATTTTACCAGAGACTGGCTGCAGGCGCTGAGATCGGAACCAGCCAGCCCTCACCCGAATCAGTTATGAATCTTTGGGACAAGCTTTTGAAGGATTACGGCGAAGTGCTTCACATTCCCATGAGCAGCGGACTGTCCGGCTCCTGTGAAAGCGCCATGATGCTGGCTAAGGAGTATGGCGGCAGGGTTCATGTGGTGAATAATCAACGGATTTCCGTTACCCTGCGCCAGTCGGTATTGGACGCCAGACTTTTGGTGGAGAAGGGTATGTCTGCAGCCCAGATCAAAGAATTTCTGGAGGCCGACAAATTCAACAGCAGCATTTATATTATGCTGGATACCCTGTACTATTTGAAAAAAGGCGGAAGAATTACACCCGCCGCAGCTGCAATAGGAACCATGCTGAAGCTCAAGCCGGTGCTTACCATTCAAGGAGAAAAGCTGGATGCCTTTGCAAAGGCACGAACCACTAATCAGGGCAAAAGCATTATGATAAATGCCATTCGAAACGATATTGTGAACCGCTTTGGCGGCTTTACCGAGGAAAAAGGCATCTGGCTGCAGATGGCATACACTCATAATGAGGAGGCTGCCGAGGTATTCCGGGCAGAGGTAGCCGCCCAGTTCCCGGGCTACGATATTCGGATGGACCCGCTGCCCTTAAGCATTGCCTGCCATATTGGACCCGGCTCTCTGGCGGTGGCCTGCTGTAAGAAAATTGAAGTGTAAGGGTACCTAAAATGAACACTGTATGGATCATTTTGTTTTCTCTATTCCTCAGTACGGCCCAAATATCCTTAGATGCAGTCAAACCTGACAGACTGCCTGCTGAGGAAGCCAATGAGAATGCTGCAGCTTCCCCGTTTACAGTGCCGATATCTGCCGCCTCCCGCTATGGTGAGGTTTTCATTGCGCCAGACCCTTATGGAAGTGGATATAAATTAACCTATCTAAAAGGAGAAGAAACGGACTATTGTAAAATCACCTGTTTAAACGGCTCTTTAAGCGGTCATTTTCTGTATGGGGAAGGAGAGCTTTCTTATTTTCCCGCCCGGGGGAAAGACAGAGATATCTCTGGCAGAAATCCCAATTCTGTGGATGTTTGGCAGTGACCTGACCCCTTGACCTTAAATAAATGCTCTAAGCGGTTCCTAATCATGATCTTTCTCATGGTTAGGGATGCGGCTTAGGGCATTTTTTAACGAAAGCAGTCACTGAATTGTAACCTTTCCCTGTTATAATATAGCTAGCTGCGAAACTCGCTCCCTGATATCAGAAACTGGGCGTAATAACCAAAATAAGGGTGACTAGCCACTGCTTCGGAACCCGTTTTTGGTTATTATGACCAGGTTCGTGACTTTGTCAGTGAGTTTCGCAAGCGCCTGCTGTTATAATAATAGGTGAGGTGAAGGCAGAATGATTGAATTATACTATGCGGAGGACGATCCTGATATTGCAAGGAATGTGAAAGAATATCTGGAGCAGAAAGGGTTAAAGGTAACAATATACAATACCCTTGCACAGATCAGGCAGGCTTTGAAAATTCATGTGCCAACGATTGTCCTGCTTGACTGGAACATGCCGGACGGGCACGGGGATGCCTTGTGTCAATGGATTCGAGGCAGATGGAAGGAATTACCCATTATTTTTCTTACGGTCCGCGGAGATTCCCGTGATATTGTGGCCGGATTTCATAACGGGGCGGATGATTATGTAGTAAAACCCTTTGAGCTGGAAATATTGTATTCCAGAATTCAGGCATTACTTCGCAGGACACGAAATGTCACAGATCAGTATCTTTCCTGTGCCGGAATTTTTATTGACCAGAACAGCAGAACCGTTTCCTGCCATTTGGAGGAAATCAATTTAAGCGCGGCGGAGTATGAATTGCTTTTGTATTTGATGCTAAACAAGGGAAAGACGGTTACCAGAGAAAAAATCTTAGAGCAGGTCTGGGATGTGAAGGGCAGCTATGTAAATAACAATACCCTGACGGTCACCATGAAGCGGCTGCGGGATAAATTACATCAGCCGCCTTGCTTAAAAACCATCCGAAGTGTGGGCTACCGTATGGAGGATACCCTATGAGCGGACGAAAATCAGTTTTTGTTACTGCTGCATTTGTACTATCTGTCAGCTTGGCAGCGTCCTTTCTTGCAGTCATGCTGGTTTCACGATATTACAGCGGCCTTCCATTTGAGCTGCTGAATGGTGTCTGCAGTGAAATATTAGAGGAAGAACCTGAAGCCAAGGACGCGGTTTTGGCTGCACTCAAAGAATATACCAGTGCAAATGCCCATGGCTTGGCACAGCGAGACATTTTGTCTCCATTAGGGTACCGCAGATCGGATTTTTCACAACCGGCTTACCGGCAGAATATCTTGTTTTCCCTATCTGGATTTTCGACAGGCGTTTTCCTTTTTTTCTTTACCATTTTGTATCGAAATAAAATGGAAGCCAGGCGCATTCAGGCTTTGGCGGAGTATTTAGAACAGGTGAATATAGGAAAAGCAGTCATTCTTTCTGCCCACAGGGAGGACGACTTTTCTAAATTAGAAGATGAAATTTACAAGACGGTGA
Organism: Acetatifactor sp.; assembly: GCF_982438285.1. Taxonomy (NCBI): domain Bacteria; kingdom Bacillati; phylum Bacillota; class Clostridia; order Lachnospirales; family Lachnospiraceae; genus Acetatifactor; species Acetatifactor sp. Next base: position 6,816 of record NZ_CEWDFQ010000105.1, read on the forward strand.
CGTTTCTCTATCAGGCAAGAGATGCGGCGGTACAGGCGAAAAATGATTTTGCAGAAAATCTGTCTAATATTGCCCATCAGATAAAAACGCCGATTACAGCCATATCCTTATCTGTGCAGACTATGAAAAGGGAATACAGCCAAAAATCCCTGGAACAGATTCAAAAGCAGCTTTTGAGACTTACCCATTTGGAAGAGGCTCTGCTTGTTTTATCACGGCTTGATGCCGGCACCCTGGTTTTGCAAAGGGAGGAAATTGATGTTTTTACGGTACTTTCTCTTGCGGCAGATAATTTACAGGAATTATTTGCGGCGTCCGGCACTTCCATCGACATTCCAGAGCGGGGAGAGATGGCAATCACAGCCGATCTGGACTGGACTATGGAAGCGATGATCAATTTAATGAAAAACTGTATGGAGCATAACAGGGGTGGAACTGTTCACTGCTTTTATGAACAGAACCCTCTCTATACACAAATATTGATTTGGGACGAGGGAAAAGGATTTTTCAAGGAGGATATTCCCCATCTTTTTGAGCGGTTTTATCGAGGGAAAAATGCAGGAGAAGGCGGCATAGGAATTGGGCTGTCCTTGTCCAAAGAAATTATTGAACGACAAAATGGAACCATTCGGGCCCAAAATATGCCGGAGGGCGGCGCTTGTTTTGAAATTCGGTTTTATACAGGAGGAAGCAGTCAATGAATCTTTTAACATGCGAAGGAGTCCGCAGGGTGTATGGCTCCGGCAGGAATCAGGTTGTGGCGCTGGACGGGATTGACCTGACAGTGGGCAAGGGGGAATTTGTGGCAATCATTGGAGCGTCCGGCTCAGGCAAATCTACGCTCCTGCACATTCTTGGCAGCGTAGACAAGCCTACAGAGGGAAAAGTGATCATAGAGGGAACGGAGCTTTCCAAATTAAATCCAACCCAGGCAGCGATTTTCCGTCGTCGAAAGGTAGGGCTTGTGTATCAGTTTTATAATTTGATTCCTACGCTGACCGCCAGAAAAAATATTTTAATGCCCCTTTTGCTTGACAAGAAGAAGCCGAACAAAGAATATTTTGAAAAGATTGTGGGCTCCCTTGGGATTTCCGACAAGCTTGACGCCCTACCGGGCCAGCTGTCGGGCGGAGAGCAGCAAAGAGTTGCCATTGCCCGTTCTTTGATCTACCGTCCCGCATTGCTTTTGGCAGATGAGCCCACCGGAAATCTGGATCAGAAAAATTCCAAAGAGATTATGGATATGCTGAAGCTCTCAAACCGTAATTTGGAGCAGACCATTCTGCTGATTACCCATGATGAAAGGGCAGCCTTAGAAGCAGACCGTATCATCACGCTAGAGGATAGTCATATCATCAGCGATGAGCTGCGGAGGTAATGAATATGTGGAAGGATTATTCATCAGATTATATGAAAAACAACCCTTCGTCCAGTATTTCCATCATGATGGCGGCTTTTCTTTCGGCATTGCTTTTATCCTTGTTATGCGGATTGTTTTATAACGCATGGAAGTATGATATCGAGCGGATTGAATTGGAGGAAGGCGGCTGGCAGAGCAGGCTTGTGGGCGAATTTGATCAAGAAGACATAGAAGTGATCAAAAATTTTGCAAGTATTAAGGAGGCTGTGGTCAATGAAGAGGAATCTACGGGTGGGGAAACCGTGATAGAACTTTATTTTGACGATATGAGGACTGTCTTTCAGGATACTTTACAAATTGCCGGGCTGACAGGAGTTTCACCGGAATCCATTGTTTACAACTACGAGCTTCTGGCCATGTACCTGATTCGAGATTCACAGGATACGGCGCCCAGGCTTTCCTTCCCCTTTTTTATCCTGGTGACGGTCATGGCCTCCTTTTCACTGATTGTGATAATTCACAATGCCTTTGCCGTATCCATGAACGCAAGGATTCATCAGTTTGGTATTTTTTCCAGCATAGGCGCCACACCAAAGCAGATAAGGGTATGCCTTTTACAGGAAGCTGCCCTATTGTGCGCTTTGCCCGTCATGGCCGGAA
>NZ_CEWDFQ010000106.1:0-8761 GCF_982438285.1 Acetatifactor sp.
AGGGAGCAGATCGCAGATATTGTGCTTACAGACGGCGTTGTTACAGACATTTCCCTGAAAACAGAAAAGATAAACGGCAGGATACTGCGTGCGGATGGGGATGGAATCGAGGTGGAGGGCTGTGGCTGGCTTCCTCTTTCGGAGGATTACAAGGGATACCGTATTTACAACACGCTGGAAATGTGCACTGCCTCTGACTTGAGCTTTGGATACAGCTTCACGGACCTTGTGCTTGACAATGGACAGGTGTGCGGCCTTCTGATGGTGAAGGAGGAGGCTATGGAGTACATAAGAGTGCTGATTAAGACGGGAGATTACGGCGGCCTTCTTCACCAAAGCCTGGTGATTACGTCGGATACAGATTTCACCGTGCAGTATGGAAGCTATGGGGAGCTTAAGGAGGAGACCTTTGGGGCGGGGGAGGAAGTGAGCATTGACCTGGAGAGCCCTTATTTTTCGGGGGACAGGGTGACCGTTACGCCAAATGTGCTGACGGGGAAGGTGATATTGAAAAATGTAAACCGCAGTCAGGGCATTCCCAGCTACAGGGGGCACATGGAGCTTTTGAAAACCCAGGATGGAATTGCTCTGATTAATGAGGTTCTCTTGGAGGAATATCTCTATAGTGTGGTGCCCAGCGAAATGCCGGCCTCCTACCCGGAGGAGGCCCTGAAGGCCCAGGCGGTCTGCGCCAGAACCTACGCCTATGATCATATGCTGCGGGCGGCTTATCCCGGGTATGGAGCTCATGTGGATGACAGCACCTCCTATCAGGTATACAATAATATTTTAGAGCAGGAAAGCACCACCACAGCGGTGAAGGAAACTTACGGACAGCTTTTGTATGCCGGTGAGGGAGTGCTGGCGGGAGCCTATTATTATTCTACCTCCTGCGGAGTGGGCAGCGATGCTTCCGTATGGAAAACCGAGGAGGCAAAGACCCTGGATTATCTTCGGGCAAAGGCGTTAAATCCAGGGGCTATGGAAAAACAGGGCGGAGAAGGCACAGAGAACGAATTGTCTGATATCGGGGAGAGGCTTAAGGATGAGGATGCCTTTGCCGCCTTTATCTGCTCCAAAAACGCTTCTGATTTTGAGGTGTCGGAGGGGTGGTACCGCTGGACCTATCAGGTACCCAAAATAGATACCGACTATATGCTGGAAGCGCTCAAAAAGCGCTATGCTGCAAATGAAAAGCTTGTACTCACCCTTGTGGACGGAGAATTTGTCAGCGCACCCATTTCAGAGCTCTCCCAGCTGACGGGGCTGTCCATTGTAAAGCGGGGCAGCGGCGGCGTTGCGGATGAGCTTATGATCGAGACAAAGGAGCACACCTATAAAGTGATCTCAGAGCATAATATCCGCTATGTGCTCAACAACGGGGAAAGCAAAATCCTGCGCCAGGACGGAAGCTGGGTGGATTCCCCCTTCCCTGCTTCCCAGCGCGTTTTTCATTTTGTCCCCTAGTATGGAAAAAGAAATTGTGGTAGGATATACGCTGACAGGCGGGGGCTTTGGACACGGAGTGGGAATGAGTCAGAATGGAGCCCGGAATATGGCCAAAAGCGGCTATGTCTGTGAGGAGATTCTAAGCTTTTTTTATGAAAACTGCTTTATAGAAAATGTTTATCAGGAAGGGCAGACAGAGGAAGGACAGAGCATTGCATAAGCTATTTATAATTCTGCGGGATTTTTCCGCGCAGATGAAAAAACAGAATATCAGCGCATTTGCGGCAAGCACGGCATTTTTTCTGGTGCTGTCCATTGTTCCCATGCTGATTTTGATTTGTACCATAATTCCCTATACCCCGCTGACGGAGGAAAACCTGGTCAGAGCGGTCACTGAAATCACGCCGGACAGACTGGATTCTTTGGTGGAAAGCCTGATCGCCGAGGTTTATGAAAAATCGGCGGGAATTTTGTCCGTTGCAGCCATAACAACCTTATGGTCTGCGGGAAAGGGAGTTCTGGCCCTGATGCGGGGGCTGAACGCCATAGGCGGCGTGGAGGAGGACAGAAACTATTTTGTGGTGCGTCTGGTGGCGTCGCTGTATACGGTGGTGATGCTGGTGGTGCTGATTTTGTCTCTGTTTATTATGGTATTCGGCAATCAGCTGGTGGAGCTTTTGCTGCACAGAGTGCCTCAGCTGCAGGTTCTGGTATCTTTTTTGATGAATTTCCGCTTCCTTCTGGTGTGGGCCATTTTGATGCTGCTTTTCAGCGCTGTGTATGCGTACGTGCCAAACGAAAAGCTGGCCTTTGGGGAACAGGTGCCGGGCGCTGCCTTTGCGGCGGTGGTATGGAGTGTTTTTTCATGGGGCTTTTCCCTGTATGTGGAAAGGACGGAATCCTACAGTATTTACGGCAGCCTTTCCCTGATTGTCATTGTCATGGTGTGGATGTATTTCTGTATGTATATCATTATGATCGGAGCCTACCTGAACCGGTATTTCAGACCTGTAAACAGAGTCCTTGCAAACCGGCACAGGCAGGATGATACCAGCTTAGAGGATTAGACGGAAGGCTTCCTCGTCGGAAAACTCAGGCGCACAGAAGCAAGCGTAAAGCACAGCGCCTTCCAGGGGCTTTTGCGGCCGGCCCGTTTCATCTATTACAGAAAAGGCAGCAGGCGGAATGGACAGTTCAAAGTCAGCTGCCTTTCCTTTTTCCAGAAAAATCCGCCGAAAGGCCGCCAGTCTGGAGTTTGCCACCTCCCAGGGAGTGCCTTCCACATGCAGGTACAGCTGCAGCACATCGTCTACGTCAAAATCCCCGGTATTTTCACAGGACACGCGGCAGAGGAGTCCCTTTTGGGCAAAATCCCGGTAATCGGGGGAAGCCTGTGGAGCATCCTTTAGCGACACGCCTTCTGCATCCTCCAAAAGAGAGCAGGATACCTGTGTGATCCGCACCTGGCCATAGGTAAGACCGTAGCCAAAGGGCCTCCAGGGTTTTTTCGTGAGATACCTATGGGTTCTGCCCTTCATGCTGTAATCAGTCATTTCCGGGAGAGGGCTTTGATTGTCATAAAAGGTAATGGGCAGCTTTCCGCCGGGGGAGGCCAGACCAAACAAAATGTCGGCAACCGCCCTGCCCCCTTCTCCGCCGGGATACCATACCTGCAGTATGGCGTCAGCGTCAGCCTCGTAAGCGGATAAGTCCATGGGACTGCCGGAGGCATTTAATAAAATTAAGGGCTTTTTGACAGCGATGATGGATTCCACCAGCTGTCTCTGCACCTTGGGAAGCAGAAGGTCAGGCCTGTCTCCTGCGGCAAATTCGTTTCCGGTATCTCCCTGTTCGCCCTCCAAGGTAGCGTCCAGCCCCAGGCAGAGGATCACCAGATCAGCGTTTTCGGCAGCAATTACGCTTTCAGCAGCGCCATAATTTTCGTGGGGCCTGCCCACCCGGGGCGGATGATATAAATTACATCCCTGGCTGTAATGGACGGCAATGCCATAGTCGTCGCACAGCCCTCTGATGCCCTCCAGCAAAGTGATTGTTCTGGGTGGTGTGCCGTGATAGTTGCCCACAAGGGCTGTGGCGCTGTCGGCGTTTGGCCCGATTACGGCGATGGTTTTGTATTTTTCTCTGGAAAGCGGCAGAATGTTGTCATTTTTTAAAAGGACACAGCTTTTCACAGCGGCCTCGTAAGCCAGATTCAGGTGCTCCTTACATCCCACCACCTGGTAGGGAATCTGATCCAGGCTGGAGCGGTCGAACATACCCAGAAGAAATCTGGTGGTGAACAGGCGCACGGCGCTGCGGCGGATGTCCTTTTCTGTGATCTTACCTTTTTTGAAGGCGGCCATAAGGTGCTCATAGGTGCACCCGCAGTTTAGATCGCAGCCCGTCTTTAGGGCCAGAGCCGCAGAGTCCTCAGGGGAATTGGTAACCTGGTGGTTTTCATGGAAATCCCGGATGGCCCAGCAGTCCGAAACATAATGTCCCTCAAAGTTCCATTCCTCCCGCAGCACCTGGTTCATCAAATAATTGCTTGCACAGCATGGCTCGCCATTGGTGCGGTTATAGGCTCCCATAACGGCTTCCACGCCTGCTTCCTTCACACAGGCTTCAAAGGCAGGCAGATAGGTTTCTCGCAGGTCTTTTTCGGATACCCTTGCGTCAAATTCGTGGCGGAGGGCCTCAGGACCGGAATGGGCTGCAAAATGCTTGGCGCAGGCTGCAGTGGTAAGAAAACCGTCTATTTTTGTCTGAAGCCCTCTGATGATGGCACAGCCCAGCTTCGCGGTCAGAAGAGGCTCCTCACCAAAGGTTTCCTGTCCCCGCCCCCATCTGGGGTCCCGGAAAATATTGATGTTGGGCGCCCACATGGTAAGTCCCTTATACCGTGAGCGGTCACCGTGAGCGGAATAAGCGTTATATTTTGCCCTTGCCTCCAGAGAAACAGCCCGGCCAATCCGCTCAAGAAGGTCCGGGTCAAAGGTTGCGCCAAGGCCGATGGCCTGGGGAAAGCAGGTGGCGGTGCCGGCCCTGGCTACGCCGTGCAGCGCCTCATTCCACCAGTTGTAGGCCGGTATGTTCAGCCTGGGGATAGCGGGAGCGTCATATTTAAGCTGGGATGCGGCCTCCTCAACCGTCATCTGCTTTACAAGGGCTTGTGCCTTTTGCTTTGCTTCACTTCTGGTCATGTCAGTAACCCTCCTTTAAGTCTTTTCCTAAGAACAGTTTAGTAGGAAAAACCTCAGAAAACCAGTCATAAATCTTGTTTTTTCAGACAAAAATTGCTATATTGGAAGAAGTATATGGAGGTGCTTTGTGGAGCGCACAGAATCTTGTCAGGAAACCAGCTTTTACGAGACCAGAAAAGAAATTTATGACTGCCATGTGTGGCATCATCCCAACTTTCCGCTTCATATGCACAAGCATCTGGAATTTGCCTATAATGCGGGAGGGCAGATGCAGATGACTGTGGGCGGAAGGGAATACTGTATGGAGGCGGGAGACTGTATGCTGATTTTTCCCTATCAGCTTCATTCCTTTTCCTCTGAAGGGGAGATCGACCTATCTCTGATTATCGCCGATATGGATTATGTGGGTGAATTTAAGGAGGAGCTTTCCCGTTATGAGCTGGAAACGCCCTGCTTTCCTAAAAGCAGCCTGTCCCAGTACGGCCAGCGTATTCTGGAGCTGGTCAGGATGAGCGCCTATGACAGCCAGGTGCCCTATCAGCTTGATAAGGGACTTCTGCTTGTGCTTTTGACGGATATTTTTCATCATATCCCCATGTTGCCCCGGAATGCGCCTGCAGATTTGAGCGTTTCCCAAAAGCTCTTACAGTATGTGAATGAGCATATCGTGGAGGAGCTGACAGCGGCCAAGGCAGCCAAGGCCATGGGCATCAGCCCCTATTACCTGTCCAGAATTTTTTCCGAGGAGCTAAAGACCTCTTTTCCCGCCTATGTGTCCGGCCAGCGGCTGAATCTTGCCTGCAATATGCTGCGCAATACCCAGATGAGCGTGACGGAGATCACATACGAGGCGGGATTCCCCAATATGCGAACCTTCCACAGGTGCTTCCGCAGACAGTTTGGCTGTACGCCTACGGAGTGGAGAAGCAGCAGCCATAGCTGAGCTGTTATGCGGGGAAAATTTTAGGTTGACATTTTCTGCAAAAATCACTACAATGATAGTCAATAAGTCAAAGGCATTGAAGGCATAAAGTAGTGTTTCAGCTTCTGCCAGAGAGAGGAGGCCACCGGCTGCAAGTCTCCTTAAGTTCAGCTGAATCTGCGAATTTCCTGCCGGAGCCGCCGAGAGGAACAAGCCCAGCAGGCTTCAGTAATTTCGGACGTATGCTGCACGTTACGCAGATAGAGAGTCCGTTTGACTGCATTTTACAGTAAAATGGAAACATGGGTGGTACCGCGGTGAAAGATCGTCCCTTGCTGCTTTTCGCAGCAAGGGACTTTTTTGCGCGAATCAAAAAAAGAAAGGAATAAGTCATGAAAGCCAAATTAGACCAGATCAGAGAACAGGCGATGGCACAGATCAAAAGCTGTGACACAATGGAAAAGCTTAACGAGATCAGAGTGGGCATCCTTGGAAAGAAGGGAGAGCTCACCAGCGTGCTGAAATCCATGAAGGAGATATCTCCTGAGGACAGGCCCAAGGTAGGCCAGTGGGTCAATGAGACCAGAGAGGAAATCGAGAAGGCGATTGAAGCTTCCAGAACAAAAATGGAAAAAGCGCTTCGGGAGGCAAAGCTGAAGGCTGAGGTCATTGACGTGACGCTTCCGGCCAAAAAGGCTGAGCTTGGACACAGACATCCCAATACCATCGCCTTAGAAGAGGTGGAACGCATCTTCGTGGGTATGGGCTACGAGGTGGTGGAGGGTCCGGAGGTTGAGAAGGATTATTACAACTTTGAGGCTTTGAATATTCCGGCGGACCATCCTGCAAAGGACGAGCAGGATACCTTTTATATTACGGGAGATATTCTTCTTCGCACCCAGACCTCTCCGGTTCAGGTGCGGGAGATGGAGACCGGGAAAATGCCTATCCGCATGATTGCCCCGGGAAGAGTATTCAGGGCCGATGAAGTGGACGCTACCCATTCTCCCTCCTTCCATCAGATCGAGGGGCTGGTGATTGATAAGAATATCACCTTTGCCGATTTGAAGGGAACCCTGGCTGCATTCGCAAGAGAGCTGTTCGGGGAAGAGACGAAGGTAAAATTCAGGCCCCATCATTTTCCCTTTACGGAGCCCAGTGCAGAGATGGATGTAACCTGCTTTAAGTGTCAGGGAAAGGGCTGCCGTTTCTGCAAGGGCAGCGGCTGGATTGAGATTTTGGGCTGCGGCATGGTGCATCCCCATGTGCTTGAGATGAGCGGCATTGATCCGGAACAGTACTCCGGATTTGCCTTCGGTGTGGGCTTGGAGCGCATTGCGCTTTTGAAATATGAAATCGACGATATGCGTCTGCTATATGAAAATGACATCCGTTTCCTGAAGCAGTTTTAGGAGAGGAATAAAAAATAGAAACATTGCTATAATGAGAAAGGAATAAGGACATGAATACAGCGTTATCATGGATTAAGGCATATGTGCCGGAATTATGCTGCACAGATCAGGAATATTGCGACGCCATGACCCTTACCGGCACCAAGGTAGAGGGCTTTGAGAGAGCGGATAAAAATCTGGAGAAAATTGTGGTGGGACAGATACTGTCCATAGAGAAGCATCCCGACGCGGACAAGCTGATCGTGTGTCAGGTGGATATCGGAACGGAAACCATTCAGATCGTGACGGGAGCGTCCAATGTAAAGGAGGGCGACAAGGTTCCTGTAGTGCTCGCAGGAGGAAAGGTGGCAGGCGGTCATGACGGTGGGCCTCTGCCAGAGAATGGAATTTCCATAAAGGCCGGCAAGCTCAGAGGTGTGCCCTCCAATGGTATGATGTGCTCTATCGAGGAGCTTGGCTCCAGCAGAGATATGTATCCGGAGGCTCCGGAGAACGGCATCTATATTTTTGAACCGGAGGTTCAGGCGGGAGCGGATGCGGTGGAGCTTCTGGGACTGAGGGATACGGTGTTTGAATATGAGATCACAAGCAACCGTGTGGACTGCTACAGTGTACTGGGAATTGCCAGGGAAGCGGCAGCTACCTTTAAAAAGCCATTTGTTCCTCCGGTTGTGTCTTCCACAGGGAACGATGAGGATGTGAAGGATTATATCAGTGTGGAGGTAAAGGACCCGGATCTTTGTACCAGATACTGCGCAAGGGTGTGCAAAAACATTAAAATCGGCCCTTCGCCCAAGTGGATGCAGAGGCGGCTTGCGGCCAGCGGCATCCGTCCGATCAACAATCTGGTGGATATCACCAACTATGTAATGGAGGAATATGGGCAGCCCATGCACGCCTATGATCTGAATACCATCGCCGGGCATAAAATCATTGTCAGACGTGCGAAGGACGGGGATGAATTCCAGACCCTGGACGGCCAGATGCGAAAGGTGGACGGCCAGGTGCTGATGATCTGCGATGCGGAGAAGGAAATCGGCATTGCAGGCATTATGGGCGGCGAAAACTCCAAGATCACGGAGGATGTGCAGACCGTACTGTTTGAGGCGGCTACCTTCAATGGACCTAATATTCGGAAATCTGCCAAGAGAGTGGGACTGCGTACGGATGCGTCTGGAAAATTTGAAAAGGGACTGGACCCCAGGAACGCGGAAGCAGCCATTAACCGGGCCTGTCAGCTGATCGAAGAGCTGGGCTGCGGTGAGGTGGTAGGCGGCATGGTGGATGTGAAGGAGCCTTTGGCGCCTCTTCGCCGGATTCCCTTCTGCCCGGAAAAGATCAACCGTCTTTTGGGAACGGATGTGTCCGTGGAGGAAATGCTTGAAATCTTCGCCAGAGAGGAGCTTGTGTATGACGAGGATGCGGGGGAACTGGTGATTCCTTCCTTCCGTCAGGACCTTGCAGGAACGGCGGATATTGCGGAGGAAGTGGCAAGGTTTTACGGTTATGATAAAATTCCTACCACTCTGCCAAGCGGAGAGGCCACCACAGGCAAGCTGTCCTATAAGCTCCGGATCGAGCAGAAGGCGAGAGATATTGCGGAGTATTGTGGATTTTCTCAGGGAATGTGTTATTCCTTTGAAAGTCCCAAGGTGTTTGACAAGCTTTTGATTGGGAAGGAAGACCCGGCCCGCAGGGCTATCACGATAGCAAATCCCCTGGGAGAGGATTTCTCCATTATGAGAACCATATCCTTAAACGGAATGCTAAACAGT
>NZ_CEWDFQ010000107.1:0-8743 GCF_982438285.1 Acetatifactor sp.
GATTACATCCGGTACTTCAGAAAATATCTGTTGTATTTTTGAAACAATCATTTTTGACCTCCTTGAAATTACAATCTATATTCTACAATTTCTTCTATTGGTTTTCTTGGTCTTTGTGCTGGTTTTTCATCAGCATAACCTAATGCAATTGCCCCCACCAATTGCTTTGTCGTATTAAGATATGTAGTTAATTCTTCGTATGCATAACAAGTATTTGCAATCCATAAAGTACCTAAGCCCATATCTGTAGCTTTCAATAACATATTTTCAATTGATGCACCAATAGAGAGTGTGTCACAAATCTCAACAAACCTATTATCTGTATCAATTTCAGCAAAAGGAGTTCCACAGTTTGAATTCAAAATCACGATAAGGATTGGTGCCTCTACCATAATCTTATATGTGTTCTTTGCATCAGGTATGCCCTTTTTTGAATCAGGTAATAATGCACATTCATTTTCTTCTCGTATAATTCCTTTCTGCATGTGTTTCAGAAATTCTGCTTTATGTTCACCACCAAGTACAATATATTTCCATGGTTGTCTATTTTTTGCAGATGGAGCCATTCTTCCTGCATCTATAATTTGTTCTATCATTTCCTTTGATACATTTCTGTCTAAATATTTTCTAACACTTCTGCGATTATATATCGAATTACTCATCTTGTCACCTCATATGCAAATTTTCTTGCAAATTTTCTTTCCATTATATCAACATTACCCCTTTTATTCCACTTATATTTTGTTCAAACAACAGACATGGCAGATTATCGCGTGTAACAATCTGCCATATATAATCACCATACCTCTAAATTATCAATCACATCCACCCATGCCTGCATTTCGCCATCCAACACTAACCTTGCATATTCAAGTGGTTCATCTATCGCCAGTGCATTAAGTGAATTCTGTGAGCAAGGCGTAGTTCTTAATCCATCCTCTGCCTTATTACAGTCAATCCGCAATATGTAGTTTTCAAATGTAGTTACATCAATACTGTTCGTTTGTGGGTTATAATCTGCATATATAAATCTCATCTTATCAGTCCTTTCGTAGAAATGTATTATAAGCACTTCATCCAGTCCCAACTGTCATTTTCATAATTTGTTATAAGTTGTTACCAGATTTTCTTTCCCTTGTTTTTTCCCATATGAGGGTTAATAAACAGGGGTAGGACGATATAACACGATACAAGATGTGAAAGAAAGGACACCCACGAAAACTTTAGTGTTTTCAAGGGTTTGCCAAGATTTTTATAACACGATATAACAGTTATTAAATCCCTATTGTGACTTGGCTAGGTTCTTACTGTACAAATAGCGGTGCTGTCCTTTTGACATGGTAATTAGTTCTTTGGTTATGTACTTTGTAATGTAGTTGCTTACTTTTTCAGTGCTTTCTATTTTGGTGGCGGTAGTGAAGCCATATTTGAAACTACGCTTATTGATGTTGTAGATTTCTTTACAATTGGCAAACTATACAAAATGTATTCTTCTTTGTTGAAATAGGTGGTGTGCTTCACATTGTAATTATCCACCCTTTTCAAATTCTTCTTTTGTAGTCGCTTCTCTACAATCTTGTTTTTAAATGCTTCTTTCTTTTCATGTTGCTAGAAAAGACGGCGGAATGCCGGAATAAATGATAGGGGGTATTAAATAGTTTTACAATATTTTTATGTCAGATAGTGGAGGTAAAAAATGATAAAGAGAAACATCAGAAAATACAAGATAATGGAAAAGCAAGTAGAATTCACTAGGCATGGAATGTATTACGAAGCTAAAGTGCTTCTGCGGCTTCTCCAGAATGGCCATGTGCTCTGGGACTTGGTGATTCCTCATACAACGCGGAAATATTTTTGGAAAGCATTGGGTGCCCTGTGTCTTATGGGAGGACTTATTCAACTGCAACATTCAGGATTTAATGCAGCCGCCGCAGAGGATACACACCGGATCACTACCGGCGGCTTTTAAAATCTCCGCTTGTCCGATAAAGTCGGCGGGCGAAGCTCACGACCTGCAAGCGGATTTCTAGATAAATGATAAGGAGGCGAACACATGAGCAGACAACCAACTATAATCAAGGTCAGACGCGGCATAAACGGTTTTAAATACTCCGCCTGCGACAAAGACGGCTATAAAAAGTATTTTAATGGCATATGCGAAAAAACGGGGGCGGTAAGTCTGCCCCTCTTCGTGTGCACCTTGACAAATATATGTTGACCCCGCAAAATCAAATTTAAGCCGCCTTTATGTTCCATTGGTGTTTTATCGCCAAAAGCCATAAAATCAAAAACAGAGCCATTCGGAGCTCCCACAGAGGCTTTTATGCCATGACGTACAAACTTCTGTTATTCTCCTGCCCGATCTGCTTAAAATATACACCTTACCAATCGTCTCAAAATCATTTACTGAGATTTTTTTAAGAATATTTGCAAAAAAAATAAACCGGTTTATGGTCGATTTATCTTTAGCAGCACTTGCACAGGACTCTCCTTTCCCTGTGTATTTTTGATCATTTGATTACTTTTTTGATTACCTTTGGTAATCGCCTCTTGAAAACGCCTCGTTTTCGGGCAGAAATAAGGCGGAAGATGGGACGCTTCGGTACGGAAAAAGAAAAGCCTCAGGCTTCCACCTGAGACTTTCTTTTTCACTGCGGAAGATGGGACTTGAACCCACACGAGCGCAATGCTCACAAGATCCTTAGTCTTGCTCGTCTGCCAGTTCCGACACTTCCGCACAACATATCGCGCAAGAATTATATTAGCATCTTGCGGAAGAAAAGTCAATTGTTTTTTTTAAATTTGTAGGAATTTTTCAAACAATTAACAACAAAAGACTCTGCAGGAGGATATCCTCCCGCAAAGTCTCTTTCTAATTCAGGTATTTGTCCCTGATTATCTCTGTACACGTCCGGAAGCGTCGCCGCCTGCAAGCGTTTCCACTTCTTTTCTGGATACCAGGTTGAAGTCCCCGGGAATGGTGTGCTTCAGCGCAGAAGCAGCTACGCCGAATTCCAAAGCTTCCTTGAAATTCTTGCCGTCCAGCATGCCGCAGATTACGCCGCCCGCAAAGGAGTCGCCGCCGCCTACACGGTCCACAATGGGATGAATGCTGTATTCCTTGGAATGATAAAATTCCTTGGTGTCTCTGGAATAAATACATGCAGACCAGCCGTTGTCAGAAGCGGAATGGCTGACACGCAGAGAGGATACACAGTACTCAAAGTTAAACTTGTCCACCATCTGCTCAAAAATGGACTTGTAGCCTGCAAGCTCCAGCTCGCCGCTGGTCACATCGGTAGCGCCGGGCTTAAAGCCAAGCACCAGCTCTGCATCCTCCTCATTTCCGATGCAGACATCCACGTATTTCATCAGATTGGTCATAACCCTCTGAGCCTTCTCGGAGGACCACAGCTTCTTACGGAAGTTTAAGTCTACAGAAACCTTTACGCCATGCTTCTTTGCCGCAATCAGAGCCTTCTCAGTAAGCTCTGCAGCCGCATCGGATACTGCCGGAGTGATGCCAGTAAAGTGGAACCAGTCTGCACCCTGGAAAATATCGTCAAAATCAAAATCTGCTTCCGTAGCGGTAGAGATGGAGGAATGAGCTCTGTCGTAAACAACCTTGGAGGGTCTCATGGAGGAGCCGCTCTCCAGATAGTAAATGCCAAGTCTCTCGCCGCATCTTGCAATATGCTTTGTGCATACATTGTACTTTCTCAAAGCGGCAACTGCACATTCACCGATCTCATTGTCGGGAACAGCGGTCACAAATTCCGCGTCATGTCCATAGTTTGCCAGGGAAACTGCAACGTTAGCCTCGCCTCCGCCGTAATTAATGTCGAATTCATCCGCCTGGATAAATTTTTCGTTGTTAGGGGTGGACAGTCTCAGCATGATCTCACCCATGGTAATCACTTTTGCCATTTTATTTCATTCCTTTCCTTTGATTTGCTGTATTTCCTTTGATTAACGCTGTACAAGATGTACGGCGAAGCCGCCGATCTCCTCTTTCAGGTAAATCGCCTTCAGCCCGCCCTTAGCGTCTCTCTTTGCGGACTCCTCGTTGAATTCCACGCCCAAAACAGTGCTCAGATAATTTACCGCCCTGTCAATGTAATTGGTTCTGATGGCAATGTGGCCGTTCTTTCCGAGATAAGGGGACTTCATCACCTCAAGGGCTGTACCGGCGAATACGGAGCTGTTGCCAGCCTTTGCAGGCATACCGAAAATAAATGCAAAACGGTTCGCCGCCTTCAAAGCCTCCTCCTCATTCTCTGCGTTCACGCCCACATGCGCCAGCTCAAAGCCGAGCATGGTCTGTACCGCTTCTCTGGTGAGCTGCTCGATCTTATCCCACTCTCCGGCATTGATCAGGTCTCCGGGAACCATCCAGGAGCCGCCGCAGGCGATGATCTTGGGGAAATCCAGGTAAGAGGTCAGATTCTTTGCATTGACGCCGCCGGTAGGCATAAATTTCATATTCACATAAGGCGCAGCCATAGCCTTAATCTTTGCCAGGCCGCCGGACTGCTCTGCCGGGAAGAATTTTACCACGTCAAGTCCAAGCTCGATAGCCTGCTCGATATCGCTGGGGCTTGAGGTTCCGGGTGTGATGGGAATATTCTTATCGATACAATATTTTACGGTTCTGGGATTTAATCCGGGGCTTACGATAAACTTTGCTCCGGCTTCCACAGCCGCATCCACCTGCTCAGCATTCAAAACGGTTCCCGCGCCTACGCACATATTGGGGAAATTTTCCGTCATGATCTTGATAGCCTCAGCCGCCGCAGAGGTACGGAAGGTTACCTCAGCACAGGGAAGTCCTCCTGCGCAGAGTGCTTTTGCCAGAGGAAGCGCATCCTCTGCCCTGTCGATCTTTACCACAGGCACAATGCCGATTTTACTGATTTGCTCTAATACTGCGTTCATTTTACCCTCATTTCTGTGCGGTTACCTATTCAGAATCCGCAGGCGCCGCACACACATTGGCGGATTCTCTTGTAAAAAGGCTGGCTATGCCAATATTTCCTTTACGCATTCCGCTATTTTGTCGCATTTGCAGTTTGCAAAGAAGTACTCTTTAAAAGGCGCTCCCGAAAGAGCTCCCTTTACCAGCTCTCTGTCCAGATTTTTCAGGATGGTCACCATATCCGTATGGGTTACTTCCTTCACCTTATCCAGAATTTTCTTATTCCTCTGCTCTGGCTCCACTCTCTCAGGAGGATAACCGCCGCCTCCGGGAGCGCAGAACAGCTTTTCAAAAATGTACTGCAGGTTCAGCTCGCCGCCCCAGCCAAAATTCTCGGCAAAGGGAAGGGCTACACAGTTTCCATCGTTTACCTGGGAAAACAGGTAAGCGTCCAAAGGTGACTCAATATGTCCGCAGAGCACCTTGGGGAAGGAATTGCAGGCCAGCATGGCGCCCTCGCCGGTGCCGCAGCCTGTGATCACATAATCCGCTGCGCCGGAGTTTAAGAGAACTGCCGCAAGAATGCCGTTCTGCACATAGGTCAGGGAATTGGGGTCCTCTGCGCCGCACATGCCATAGTTGAATACCTCATGTCCCATAGGCTCCACTACTTTTTTCAGAGTGGCACAGATCATTTCATTCTTTGCTGCCTGACTGTTTTCGTTGATCAATGCGATTTTCATGGATTCTTCATGCCTTTCTGCCCGGTTTGTCCGGACTTTTTATGTTT
Source organism: Acetatifactor sp. (assembly GCF_982438285.1). Classification (NCBI taxonomy): domain Bacteria; kingdom Bacillati; phylum Bacillota; class Clostridia; order Lachnospirales; family Lachnospiraceae; genus Acetatifactor; species Acetatifactor sp. The sequence goes on from NZ_CEWDFQ010000107.1 coordinate 5,706, forward strand.
CTTTTCCTCTGCTGCAGGCTTTTTGCCAAATACCGCAACAGTCAGCCGCCGAAAACAGCTTTCTGCGACTGATCTGTTCCCATTATATTCTATTGTGCCCGCAAGGGCAAGCCTGACAAAATACCGCTGTTTCCGGTTTTGGCAGAAGCGATTATTCCGGCTGCTTGCCGATGTATGCCAGAATACCGCCGTCCACGTAAAGGATATGTCCGTTTACTGCATTGGAAGCCTCGGAAGCAAGGAACACTGCAGGTCCCGTAAGCTCCTCTGCCTTCAGCCATCTGTTTGCAGGAGTCTTTGCGCAGATGAACTGATCGAAGGGATGTCTGCTGCCGTCAGGCTGGATCTCACGCAGAGGCGCAGTCTGAGGAGTCTCGATGTAACCGGGCCCAAGGCCGTTGCACTGAATGTTGTACTGGCCGTACTCGGAGCAGATATTTCTTGTGAGCATCTTAAGACCGCCCTTTGCAGCCGCATAAGCGGATACAGTCTCACGGCCAAGCTCTGACATCATGGAACAGATGTTTATGATCTTTCCGTGTCCCTTCTTGATCATGGCAGGAATTACTGCCTTGGAAACGATAAAGGGAGCGTTCAGATCAACGTCGATTACCTGTCTGAACTGCTCTGCAGTCATCTCGGTCATGGGGATTCTCTTGATGATGCCCGCATTGTTTACCAGGATGTCGATAACGCCTACTTCCTTTTCGATCTGGGCAACCATGTTGTTCACAGCAGCCTCATCGGTAACGTCGCACACATAGCCGTGAGCCTTAATGCCTTTTTCTTCATAAGCTGCCATTCCCTTGTCCACCAGCTCCTGCTTGATATCGTTGAAGCAGATGGTTGCGCCCGCCTCTGCATATGCGGATGCAATGGCAAAACCAATTCCGTAGGATGCTCCGGTAACCAGCGCAACCTTGCCTTCCAGTGAAAAGTTTGTGAATTCTGACATGTTTTTTCTCTCCTTTACTTATATGCTTATATGTTTTTGATTACATCAAATCCTTGTTGTCCACGCCGTCCATATCGTCAAAGTCCTGATTTTCTCCCACCATGCCCCAGATAAAGGTATAGGCTCTGGAACCGCATCCGGAATGAATGGACCAGCTTGGAGAAATGACAGCCTCCTCATTTCTCATGACAATGTGGCGCGTCTCATCTGGTTCTCCCATAAAGTGCATCACAAAGGCATCCTCGGGAATATCGAAGTACAGATAAACCTCCATGCGTCTGTCATGGGTGTGACAGGGCATTGTATTCCATACGCTGCCCGGCTCCAGCTTCGTCATGCCCATTTCCAGCTGACAGCTTTCCACCTGTCCGGGAAGTATGTACTTGCAGATTACTCTGTGGTTTGCATCCTCCAGCGTGCCAAGCTCCACCTTGTTTTCATCCTTTACAATGACCACGCCCTCCTGCGGGGTCCCCTCCGGCTTGATCAAAACCGTGGGATAGGTCTTATGTGCGGGCGCGGAATTCATATAAAATTTTGCGGGGGTTCCGGCATCCTCGCTTGCAAAAATAATCTCCTTAGAGCCCATGCCGATGTACATGGCTTCCTTATACCCTACCTTGTACACTCTGCCGTCAACGGTGATGGTTCCCGCACCGCCGATGTTGATGACACCCAGCTCTCTTCTCTGGCAGAAATATTCAGCACGAAGCTCGTCCCCCGCCGTCAGGGTGATAGGCTTTGTGGGCACCGCCGCGCCTGTAATGATTCTGTCGATGTGGCTGTATACCAGCTTGATCTCTCCCGGCACAAAGAGATTCTGAATCAGAAACTCTTCCCTAAGCCGCTGCGTGGTATAATGCTTCACATCTCTTGGTGATACTGCTGTTCTAAGTTCCACCTTGCGCCTCTCTTTCTCCAATTTCCGGTCATTCCGGTATTGACTGATAATTCCTTATGAAAGCACTTACATTATAGCATATAACAGTAAGCATTTCCAATATAAAATTATCTTTCTTTGGGATATTTCGTTGTAACTACATTATAATGGATTAAATTCTCTAGGTCTATTCAAATTTTGGTGTAAATATTGCAAATTTTGAACAAAGAGGCTATACTGGATGATAGAAAATCCAGGTGCACGATCTGAGCGCACAGAAAGGACCATCCTATGCAAGAGCTTTCCTCCTGTAAAACCGCCATTGAAAACTGTAAGGAGACGCGTACCTTTTCCATCGCCCATCTGTACAAAGAAGAAAAAGCCATGGATATGCACATCCATGACTGCTACGAGCTCTACTACTCCATCTTTGGCGGAAAGCAGTTTTTGATCGACAACCGCTTTTACAGCATCGCTCCGGGCGATCTTTTTATCATCAATCAATACGAAAGCCATAAGCTGACCCAGATTGACAGCTGTGTGCACGAAAGAATCGTGCTTTCCATTCATCCTGACTATGTAAAACGGCTTTCCTCGGACCAGACCAATTTGGATCACTGCTTCTCGGACAGAGACGAACATTTCCAGCACAAGCTTTCCCTGAACAAGGAGCAGCAGACACGCTTTCTGTACTATATCAACAAGATAACCTCCGCAGACGGCTTCGCTCATGATATCATTGAACAGGCCGCCTTTATGGAGCTGCTTGTGATGATCAACAGGCTCTCCAGCGCCAACGCCGCCCAGACGGTCCATACGGGCTATAAGTACAGTCATCAGGTGGAGGATATTCTGGGTTATATCAACCAAAATATATCCCAGCCCATCACTATGGAGCAGCTCTCAGGCCGCTTCTACCTAAGCAGCTCCTACATCTGCCGCATCTTCAAGGCTGCAACGGGCACTACCATAAACAAATACATCACCGCCCGCCGCATCAGCATCGCCAAGGCTCAGCTGAATGCGGGAAGCAGTGTTTTCGAGGCCTTCGAGCGAAGCGGCTTTTCAGATTACAGTAACTTTTTCAAGGCCTTTACCAAGGCCGTGGGCGTGTCTCCAAAAAAATATGCGAATCTCAGCGTAAGCTGAAATCCGCATATTTTTTTAAACCGTTACCTTGGGCAGCTGGGCAAAGGACTTCTC
>NZ_CEWDFQ010000108.1:0-8660 GCF_982438285.1 Acetatifactor sp.
CTTTGTACTTTTGGTATACGGATGACTCCATGACCAGCTTTATCAACAGCGCGGCAGTTTCCTTCGGAGAAAAAGAGGGAGTGCGGGTGATTCCCATGCTGACCTCGGACAGCGAATATTTAGAGGCCGTGAACGAGGCGTCCCTGTATTCCAGGCAGATTCCCGACGTTTATGTGATCAGCCATGACGCGCTGGAAAAGGCTTATCTTGCGGGATTGGCCGTACCGGTGGAGGATGAGCAGAATATCTGTAATGAATCTTATTTTCCCCCATCAGCGCTGGCGGCGGTTTCCTATCAGGGTAAGACGGTAGCTTACCCCTTTTTCTATGAGACCAGCGCTCTTGTGATAAATATGGATTATCTGGAACAATGGGCGCTGCAGCAGGCGAAACGGGAGCTGACGGGAGCGGATGTGGATGCCGGGGAAGGCGCCCAGGAGATTTCCCAGGAGGCTGTGGAGGCTTTAGACCAGGCGGTTTTGGCCCAGAAAACCCAGGAATATCTGGAGACGGGCATTCCCCAGACGGTGGATGAAATTTTGAGCATTGCGGATACCTTTGACGTTCCAGAGGGTGTAGAAGGCATTATGAAATGGGACGTGTCCGATATCTTTTACAACTACTGGATCGTGGGGAATTATATGATCGTAGGGGGAGAGACCGGGGACGATGCAGGCAACATCAATATCAACAATGAGGAGGCTGTGGCCTGCCTTGAGGTATACAAAGCGTTAAACCAGTTCTTTTACATCGAATCGGACACGGTAACCTATGATTCCGTAATACAGGATTTTATCGATGGGAAAACGGTATTTACCATAGGTACCACAGATGTGGCAGAAAGGCTTAAGGAGGCAAGGGCAGAGGGAAGCCTTGGCTTTGAATATGGAATTGTGCCCATGCCCGATGTAAGCGGTGAGCTGAAAAGCCGTTCTCTTTCTGTAACCAATGGGGTGGCTGTAAACGGGTATTCCCAGCATAAGGAGCTGGCAAACCGCTTTGCTGCCTATCTGGTGGATGAGTACGCCAATGAGCTGTATGAGAGAACCGGAAAGGTGTCAGCCAATTTGACGGTGAATGAGGACAATACAGCCCTCCAGGCTTTTATGGAGGAGTATGCGGAAAGCATGCCTCTGCCTAAAATGATGGAGACAGGAAATTTCTGGATGCAGCTTGAGATTTTGTTTTCAAAGGTGTGGAATGGAGAGGATGTGGCGGCGCTGGTACAGCAGCTGGCGGATCAGATCACCTCTCAGATGAGCGCGGGCTGATGGAATGCGGTTTTTATGTATAAATTACCAATCATGGGAAACGCTATGGATATCTGAAAGAAAGGCGGTTTTTTCCATGATTGGTTTTTTGATTGCCCTGATTTCCGGGGCGCTTATGAGTATTCAGGGAGTGTTTAACACACAGGTTACAAAGGCCTCCAGCATTTGGAGCGCCAGCGCCTTTGTGCAGTTTACTGCTCTTTTGGTCTGTCTGGGAGCCTGGCTTTGCACAGACAGAAGCTCTCTTTTGAATGTGTGGCAGGTGCAGCCCAAGTATATGCTGTTTGGGGGCGCCATCGGAGCCTTTATCACCTATACGGTGATTAAGAGCATGGATGCACTGGGGCCTGCAAAAGCGGTGATGCTCATTGTGACGGCCCAGCTGGCAGTGGCATATCTGATAGAGCTTTTCGGGCTTTTCGGCACAGAAAAGCAGCCCTGGGAGTGGAGAAAGGCTTTGGGAATGGGAATTGCCATTGCAGGCATTATAATTTTTAAATGGAAATGAAAATCTCACTTGTAAATTGGGGGCAATTCCTTTACAATAAATACAATCAGCATAGAGAGGCAATCCTTTGATTTTTCGGAAGATACCGGAAAGGAGGAGGACTATGGTGAGAAATTGTTACAAGAAAATGCGGACGGCTGTGATGGGAATATTGCTGTGCGCTTTTTTGAGTGGATGCACAGGAGACGATGTGCTGGCTATTGTCTCTGAGGAGGAGACGGCCAGCGGGGACAATCAGGCCAAAGAAGAGACTGGAGAAGCCTTTGCGGAGCGTGAAGGCATAGATGGGCAGGAGAGCCTTCTTTATGTCCATGTGTGCGGAGCGGTGAAGGAGCCGGGAGTGGTGGCTTTAAAGGCCGGAAGCCGGGCGGAGGATGCGCTGCTTGCGGCGGGAGGCTTTCTGGAGGAGGCTGATCAGAATTATGTGAATCTGGCTGCCCCTGTGGAGGACGGAGAGAAGCTGTATTTTCCCACTGTGCAGGAGGCTGCAGAGCTTGCAGATGAGACGGAAGCTCTGAAAAAGGGGCTGGTGAATATTAACACCGCAGACGCACAGGAGCTGTGCACGCTGCCGGGCATCGGTTCTGCCAGGGCCGGGGACATCATAGCCTATAGGGAAAAAAACGGCGGCTTTGAGCGCATCGAGGATATCATGAAGGTGTCCGGCATCAAGGAAAGTGTTTATGAGAAGCTGAGGGATAAAATAACAACGGATTAGTGTGAGAAAGGATTGGCGGATATGGCGGTTAAGAGAGCGTTGGTTGTAGATGACGAAAAACTGATCGTAAAAGGGATACGTTTCAGCCTGGAGCAGGACGACATGCAGGTGGACTGTGCCTACGACGGCGAGGAAGCGCTGGAGTATGCCAGAAACAATCAATACGATATCATTCTGCTGGACGTAATGCTGCCAAAGCTTACCGGCTTTGAGGTCTGCCAGCAGATTCGGGAATTTTCCAATGTGCCCATTATTATGCTGACGGCAAAGGGCGATGACATGGATAAGATTCTTGGACTGGAATACGGTGCGGACGACTACATTACCAAGCCCTTTAACATTCTGGAGGTGAAGGCGCGCATTAAGGCCATCATGCGCCGGGTGGAGCCTAAAAAAGCGGCGGGGGAAGCGGCAAAAATCGTGGAAAGCGGAGATCTGCGCCTTGACTGCGAGGGCAGAAGGGCTTATATCGCGGGAAAGGAGATCGGCCTTACCGCCAAGGAATTTGAGGTGCTGGAGCTTCTTATGCTCAATCCAAACAAGGTCTACAGCAGAGAAAGTCTGTTAAAGCTGGTGTGGGGAGCGGATTATCCCGGAGATGTTCGTACGGTGGACGTACATATCAGAAGACTCCGGGAAAAAATAGAAGAAAACCCCAGCGAGCCTAAGTACGTGCACACCAAGTGGGGGGTAGGCTATTATTTTTTGAATGCATAAGGTGGAGATGAACGGTAAATTTTTAAAGAAGCTTAAGGAGCTTTTGCTGCTTAAGAGCTTGAAAGCCCGGATCTTTGTGATTATTCTGGCAGTGGGCATTGTGCCCAGCGTTTTGATGCGGTACGGGATTGTGGAGAATTACGAAGAGCGGGCGGTGGAAAATCGCATTGCCACTGTCCAGAACCAGCTGATGATCGTGGCAAACCATCTGGTGAGCAATAATTATCTTATCAATTACCGGTCGGAGGATCAAAGCTACCGCACTTCCAGAGAAGTGATCAATGCGGAGCTGGAGATGCTTTCCAATCTGTATGAGGGCCGGGTCATGATTATCAACGGCAATTTTGAAATCATAAAGGATACCTACGGGATCAGCGAAGGCAAGACCATTATCTCCGAGGAGGTAATCAAATGCTTTCAGGGAGAAACCACGTCCCACTATGACAGCGAAAATGGCTATATTGAGCTTACCACACCTATCGTAGATTCCACGGCGGAGCAGGAAAAAAGCGGCTCCACTGCGGTGAAGGGAGTTATGCTTACCAGTATTTCCAGCGAGAGCATCTCCTCTACCATGGACACATTAAACCGCAAGGCTGTGATACTGGAGGCCCTTATGATTATGGGCATTGTGGCCCTTGCCATCATACTTTCTGCAGTGCTTGCCAGACCCTTTAACAGGGTCACGGAGGCCATCAATGAGGTGAAGGAGGGCTTTAGTGATGAAAGCATTTCCGTATCCGATTACGTGGAGACTGCCCACATTGTAGACGCTTTCAATCAGCTGCTAAAGCGCATGAAGGCGCTGGACGACTCCAGACAGGAATTTGTGGCAAACGTGTCCCATGAGCTGAAAACGCCCATGACCTCCATAAAGGTATTGGCGGACTCCCTGCTTGTACAGGAGAATGCCCCGGCAGAGCTGTACCGGGAGTTTATGGAGGATATTGTCTCTGAGATCGACAGGGAAAACCAGATTATCACTGATCTGCTGACGCTTGTAAAGATGGATAAAAAGGTACAGGATATGAATATCGTATCCCTGGATATCAACGAGCTGACGGAGCTGATCTTAAAAAGGCTTCGTCCCATAGCGCGCAAGAAGGATGTGGAGGTAGTCTTTGAGAGTGTGCGCCCGGTGGTGGCGGAGGTGGATGAGGTCAAGATGACGCTCATTATGACAAATCTGGTGGAAAATGCCATCAAATATAACAAGGAGCATGGCTGGGTGAAGGTTGTTGTGGACGCGGATCACCAGTTTTTTACCTTTTCTGTCAGCGATTCCGGCCTGGGGATTCCAGAGGAATCTCTGGCGCACATTTATGAGCGTTTTTACCGGGTGGACAAATCTCATTCCCGTGAGATCGGAGGCACCGGGCTTGGACTGGCCATCACAAAGAGCGCTGTGCTGATGCACAGAGGCTCCATCACGGTGACCAGCACGGAGGGAGAGGGCTCCTGCTTTTTGGTCAAAATACCGCTGACCTATATTGCACAATAAACGAATGGGAATTTTTATGAAAAAATGGAACAGTATTCTGCTCTTTTTATTCTGCCTGCTGGTTCTTGGCGCCTGTGGAAGAAAACAAGAGAGCGGCGAAAACATTTATCAGGTTTACTATGTGAGCAATACGGAGACAAAGGTGGAAATGCACGAACACCAGATGCAGGGCACAACCACAAAGCAGCAGCTGGATGAGCTGATAGAATGTCTGTCCACCATGCCGGAAAAGCTGGAGTATAAAGCGCCCTTTGCCATGGGCTTTTCTCTGCTGGACGTTTCTCTGGAGGAGGAGAGGGTGCTTTTAAATGTGGATGCGGCCTATAAGGAAATGCCGCCCACAACTGAGGTGCTGGTCAGAGCGGCCATTGTGCGCACGCTCACTCAGATTCCGGAGATCAGCTATGTGGGAATTAACGTGGAGGGAGAGCAGCTTTACGACAATTTGGAGAATCCAGTGGGATGGATGAGCGCAGACCAGTTTATTGACAATGACGGCAATGAAATCAATACCTACGAGCTTGTGCGGGTAAGCCTTTATTTTGCCAGCGAAGGTGGAGACAAGCTGATCGAGACCTACCGTGAAAAGCATTACTCCACTAATACGCCGCTGGAGCGTTTTGTGGTGGAGGAGCTGATTGCGGGACCAAGCGGCCAGATTGAGGGAGTGTATCCTTCTGTCAATCCGGATACGAAGATTATCAATGTAATGACCAGAGACGGTATCTGCTACGTAAATCTGGACGAGACCTTTCTGACAGTAGTAAACAATGTGCCTACGGAGATATCCATATACGCAGTCGTCAATTCCTTGGTGGAGCTTTCCAATATAAACAGAGTGCAGATTCTTATCAATGGAGAGGTTCCAGCCTCCTTTGGCAGCGCTGCCTATGAGCGCAATCTTGACATGGTGACCACACTGGAGCCTTAAAAGGCAGGAAGGAAGGGCAGGATGAAAAGACCCTTGCTTATGATATGCCTGTGCCTGGCGCTGACAGCCCTTGTGCGGACCAGGGGGAGTGGTCCGCCCGGGACCCTTGAGGCTTTTTTGGAGGCCTTCGGGCAGAAGGGCCGGGAAACGCTTGCCGTCACAGGACGTATTTATCAAAAAGAAGATCAAAGCATTTATCTGAAAAACGTATCTATTCTGATTTCAGCTGCAGGTCAGCAGCAGGAAATTCCTTTAACGGAAAATATAATATGTGAATGGGAGGAAAAAGAGCTTCTTCCCCTGGGCAGCGCTGTTTTGCTTTCGGGCAAAATAGAGCCCTTTTATGCCGCATCCAATCCGGGGGAATTTGATCGGAGGCAATATTATAAAACCCTGGGAATTGGAGGCAGGCTGTCAGAGGGGAGGCTTCTGGCAAAGGGTGAAAGCCATTGGGCTGTGGCAGAAGCGCTGTACCAGCTAAGACAAAATTGGAAGGAGAGATTGTATTCTATTATGCCCCCAAGGGAGGCGTCTGTGATGAGCACCATGCTGTTAGGGGATGATTCCGGTCTGGACCGGGAAATCAAAGAATTATATAAGAGGAATGGAATTGTGCATATTCTAAGTATTTCCGGACTGCATATCACCCTGATCGGCATGACGCTGTATCGTCTGCTCAGGCGCATGGGAATGCCAGTCTGGCTGGCAGCCCTGGCAGGCAGCGGCATTTTGATTCTCTATGGCATTATGACGGGGCTTGGGGTGTCTGCCTTAAGGGCTATCGCCATGTATCTGATTCGGATGCTGGGAGAGATCCTGGGCAGAACCTATGATATGCTTACCGCCCTGGGAGTGGCGGGAGCAGTTACGCTGCTTTTCAATCCTATGTATTTGTACCATGCAGGATTTCTGCTCTCCTATGGAGCTGTGCTTGGCATGGGAGTCTTAAAGCCGGCGCTGTTTGGGGGAGAGAGAAAGCAGAAAATAAAAAGGTATGAGCCCGGGAAAATAAGAAGGGTCCTAAAGGGAAAGCTTTATCAAAAAATCCAGTGGGCCTGGGAGTCCATGGAGGCCAGCGTCAGCGTAACAGCGGCCACCCTTCCGGTTCTTCTGTGGTTTTACTACGAGGTGCCGGTGTATTCGGTTTTTCTCAATCTGCTGATACTGCCCCTTATGGAGCCCATCATGCTCACCGGAATTTTGGGAATGACGCTTCCCGGCATGGGTTTTTGGGGAGAAATCTGTGCCTTGCTTTTAAAGGGATATGAAAGACTCTGCTGTATCTTTGAGGGGCTTCCTTTTCATACCTGGAATCCGGGGCAGCCAAAATTCTGGCAGATCGCAGTCTATTATCTGCTGCTGTGTGGAGCCGCAGCGGCGGGGAAGGGGAGGCTTCGTGGAAAAGCAGCAAAGGGGCTGTGTATCTGCGCCGGGCTTTTGGTGCTTTCCCTCTCCGGGCTGCCAAAGGACAAGGTCACGTTTTTAGACGTGGGACAGGGGGACTGCATCTGCATTCAGACGGCGGCGGGACAAAATTATTTGTTTGACTGTGGCAGCAGCAGCCGAAACGGCGTGGGAACCTATGTGCTTGCGCCTTTTTTGAAGCGACAGGGGGTATCCCATGTGGACGCTGTTTTTGTCTCCCACCCAGATTCGGATCACACAAACGGGATAGAAGAAATTTTGAAGGAGGGACAGATTACTTTTGGGGAGCTGATACTGCCGGATATTGAGGAAGTCAAAAAGGAGGAAGCCTTTGCGGACCTTCTTGCTGCAGCTGGAGAGTGCCCTAAAAATCCCCCTGACATAAGATACATAAAGGCGGGGGATTCCTTTACAAGCGGAAAAATGACCGCTCTCTGTCTCCATCCTCCAAAGGGCTTTTCCGGAGAGGATGCAAATGTGTATTCTCAATGCTTTTATGTGAAATGGGAGGATGGGCCGTTATCCCTGCTGCTTACGGGGGATACGGAAAAGGAAGGAGAAGCACTTCTTTTAGAGCAGCTGAAGAGCCGGGGAATTGAAAAGGTGACCATACTTAAGGCCGCACATCACGGTTCTAAAAACGCAACAGGAAAGGAGCTGCTTTCCAGCCTTTCTCCACAGCTTGCGGTGATTTCCTGCGGAAAAGAAAACAGCTACGGACATCCTCATGAGGAGGTGCTTAGACGGCTGGAAGAGGCGGAGGTCCAAATCCTGCAGACGCCTCATACGGGAGCTGTGACAGTAACCTGTAAGAGAGGAAAAATTCTGATTCTTTCACAAAACTGATAGAATCAAAAGCTCCACGCTGAGAATATCGTTCATGCGGCCCGTTTTTACCGCCTCCTCCGCCTCTACGCACCGGCGCACAGCGCCCCTTAAAACGGAGGTCTTAAAACGGGCTGCCTGGGCCGTATATTTTCCGGCAATAAAGGGAGGGACGCCGATTTTGGAGCCGATGGTCTTGTTATCGTAGCCCCTTGCCTTCAGCTCCTTGGTCTGCAGCAGCAGGTTACATTGTCTGGCGATGAGAAATAAAATGCGCATGGGGGGCTCCTTTAAGGCCAGAAGGTCATAGTAGAGCTCCAGGGCCTTTTGCGTCTGCTTGTCCGCGATGGCGTTAACCATATCAAAAATATGATTGCTGATACGGCTGGTGCACACCGCTTCCACATCCTGGGCTGTGACCACGTCCCTGTCCATACAGTAGCAGATCAGCTTTTCCAGCTCCATCTGGATATTTTCCATATCCGTTCCTGTTTTGGACAAAAAAAGCTGCATGGTGCTTTCCGTGATTTTCTTTCCTTCTCTGTTCAAAATACCCGCCGCCCAGCGCATCAGAGAATTTTCATCCTGCAGGCCGAATTCTGCGGCGTATCCCTTAGACTGTACTGTTTTATACAGCTTGCTGCGCTTATCCACCTCGCTTTCCGTGAAAACGAAATAAGAGGTCTCATTTGGCGCGCTTAAATATTCTGCCAGCTTTTCTCCTCCGGACTTAAACAACCCGCTGTTTTTGATGAAGAACACAC